>NZ_JBRRCU010000009.1:0-94989 GCF_056759195.1 Stenotrophomonas sp. STEN083
GTTGGGTCGTCGCCTTATTTTCGTGGGGTTTTTGGGGGTGGGTGTTCCGGTGGTTGGTTGTTTTTTTTAATTCCACGCGTTGGGGGGCTTTGGCCGCTCCCACAACACCCCGTATCAAGGCCCCTGCACATGCTGCAGGATCACCTTGGCCAAGCCTTCGTAGTCACCTTCGAAATGATGGTCACCGGGCAGCTTGATCAGCTGCGCACTACCTGCAGGCAACTTCGGGCACAGCGCATCATCGTCATCGGCGCCATAGATGCACAGCGTGTGATCGGCAGCCATGAGGCGAATTTCTGGGGCGATCGGCAGCCCATCATCGCCGCCACTGGAAATCCAGTTGCTGACATGGAACTCATAGTCGGCACGTTCGCCCACCGACATCAGTGCGGTCATCCGCAAAATCTGTGCCGTGGCCGGCGGCAGCTTGTTGATGGCCGCTGGCAGCACGTCGGCACCCTGCGAGAAGCCGATCAGCATCAGCTTTTGCCGCCGCCAATGGTTGCCGTAGTAACGCGCAATACGGTCCAGATCGACCGCAAAGCCTGCCGGTGTGCGCTCACTCCAGAAGTAACGCAGCGAATCCACGCCGACCACAGGAATGCCTGCCCGCGCCAGCGCACCAGCCACATCCTTGTCCAAACCCGCCCAGCCGCCATCGCCGGATACAAACACCGCGAAGGTATCGCCCTGCCCGCTGGCAGGCACTTCCACCAACGGCAAGCCGTCCAGATCCTGCGGCACCGCAGGCAGGCTGACGCCACGCTGCGCACCAAGCACGCGTGCCGCTGCGACCTCGCCTGGCAGAGCACTGCCCCCGCGGGTACGGGCGAACTCGCGTGCCCATGGCACGGCATCCATGAAAGCCGTCACGGCCGTCGCCGGGCAGGCCTGCCCCCTGCCTGCGGCTGCGTTCAACCAAGGGAAGCGCAATGCCTGCGGCGACAGCGCGCGCCCCTTGATGGCATCGCCGCAGGTCACCGTGACGTTACCCATCTGCGGGCAGAAACCTTCGGTCAGCAAACCGGCGAACACACCCGGATCGGCCTGGGTCGCGACCGCATAGGCCAATGCCGCACCGGAACCATCACCGCCGAGGACAGGCAGGCGGTAGGTCGGCACGTGGTAATAGGCCTGCACGTAGCGCGAGAAATTCTCTACATCGCCTGCCGAAAAGCCGCACTTGCCGCCCTCTTTGGCCAGCACCCGGTAGAGATGACGGGTGTCGATATCGACCACCATCGCGCCGTCCTCGCGCAGCGCCTGCAGCCGTGCCTGATGTTCGGCAGTGGCGGTAGCCGAAGTATCACCGAACCACAGCACCACCCGTTGAGCTGGCGCACTGGGCAGCAGCACCGGCACATGCTCGAAGCGTCCATGGCTGACCTGCTCCGCCATTGCCGGCACCGCCAACAGGCTCAGCGCCAGTCCCCCCATCCGCCACATCAAACGTGCCATGTACAGGCCTCGATATCGGTGCCGCAAAGCCTACGCCCGTGGCGGGCAGAAGGATGTCCAAAGCGCCGGCTCAGGCCTGTGCTTCAGGATGACGCGCAGTCCATTCGGCCAGCTTCTGCCGGTAGGTCAGCAGCTCATCGGTATATAGATCCAGCACGCACAGCGGGCAGCCGCTGCCACAGCATTCGTTCGGACCCGGCGCTTCCGGCGGCTGCGGACGCGGATCGGGATCAGGCATGACGGGAGCTTGGACAGGCAGTTCGTTCATTACAGCGGCCGGTTCGGCCTGATCAGCAGTGGGACAACCCACATTTTAGCCAAAGCGCAGGCTCAGGCCGTGGCCCGTCGTAGATTGGCACGCGCCGCCGCGTCGTAACGTTCATGGAAGAAGTCGCTGAAAAAGATGCGCGGCTGCGCCAATAGCTTCTTCAGGAAACGCCGCCGATTGAGCCGGAACATGAAGCCCGGCACCTTGCCCTGGTATTCCTCGGCAATACCACGGTCATAGGCATCGAAGACCGCGTCCGGAGCACCAAGAATCGCCATATCACTGTCCAGGAACAGCGCGGCATCCGCATCCAGTCCGTCGCCGCTCAGGCTGCCATGGCGCGCAGTGAGGTCAATCAGCGCCATCACCCGCGCCACATCCACCTCGGTATCCGGCAGCCAGCGCTCAACGCCGGACGCGGCCAATTGTGCCGAGCGTGCCTCGTTGTCACCACGCCCAGCCTCGTAGATCGCATCGTGGTAAAGCACGGCCAGCATTACCTCCAGTGGCTGCCGCCAGCCGGGGCCAGCAGCCACATCGCGGTAGTGCTGCAGCACCGCCTGCACGTGGCCGAAGTTGTGATATGCGCGCGGCGGCTGGGCGTAAGCGGTTTTCAGCTCGGCCAGCAGCGGTGGCGGCAGGGTCTGCAGCAAGTTGTTCATGCCGTCATCTTGGCACGAAGCCGTGCAGCAAGCGTGGCGCCGGACAACCGCAAGAATCCGCCACGAAGCGCTTGCGCTGCTCGGGGCGCCGCGCGCTCAACCCAGTTGCCAGCGGCCTTCGATCTGATAGCGCCCTTGGCCGAGAAAACTGCGTACCAGCACGAATTCACGTACAAACCAGCGCAGCGGCTGCACCGGCTGCGTCGGCAAGCGGCGGCGATCGTACAGCAGGGTCATATGCGGGGTGAAACGCGGGTCCAGCTTGCCACCCACGCCCTGCAGGCAACGCGCCAGTTCCTCATGCAGGCCATTCAACAGCTCGGCACCGTACTCGCTACGCAGCACAAACGGGTTCTTCACGCTGCCGGCAAAGCTGCCCACCTGATCAAAGCAGACCTCAAACTCAGGCATCCGCACCCGCGCTGCTGCCTGCCGTACCTTGGGCAACAGGCTCGGCGGCAAGCCTGCGTAGTCACCGAGATGGTGCAGCGTCACGTGCAGGCGCTCGGGCGCCAACGGTTGCCCGACCAGACCGTGTTCCTCGCGCAGGCCATCGGCCAACTCGGCCACCCGCTCAGCGGTGAGCCCATCAGGCATCACTGCAAAGAACAGGCGTTCGGTTGGAATGTCGCTGCCCAGGCCCAGGGTCATCTGGGCCTCGGTGGAGGAAAGCTGCTTCGTCATGATCTGGTATCGAAAGCCGGCTGCCGTACCCGCTCCGTCGCGGCGGCCACTACTGTCTTGGGCCGCGGATACTAGCAGACCGCGCCGGTCGCGGCCCGGCCATGGTGAAAAATTAGCCACCACCCGGCGAGTCACGCCGCACAAGGGCTGCCAATAGTTATCCACATGTTTGCACCGTGCTGGTCCACATCCGCTGTGGATTTATCCCCGGCCCGCTTCCATCCCTCCGCAACAGGCCTACACTGGGCAAGCCGCAGCAAGCTCCGGGTGATCGCCATGATCGGTTGGAATGCGTTGGTCCTGCTCACCGTCAGCAGCGTGGCCTTGGCCGCGCCACCGCCACCGCCAGCACCGGTCCCCGGCCCGGAGCAGGTGATGGCCATTCCACCGGAAGTGCGTGCACTGCTGCAGGAGCGCGTCATCAAGGTCGCCAACTCACCGGAGCAACGCCTGCAACGGTTGGTTGAACTGGTATTCCGTCCGGAGGGGCTGGGCCTGGAGTACGACACCGAAGCCACGTTGACTGTGGCTGAAACCTGGCAACAACACCGTGCCAACTGCCTGTCCTTCACCCTGCTGTTTGTCGCCCTGGCACGCGAGATCGGCCTGGAGGCGCGGATGCAGGAGGTGGGGCAAGTGGTGTCCTGGTATCAGGACCAGGGACTGATATTCAATGCTGGTCACGTCAACGTCGGCATGCGGGTTGATGGGCGCCGGGCGACCCTGGATCTTGATAGCAACGTGCTGTACGACCGCCGCGGCCCGCAGCCGATCAGCGACAGCCGCGCGCTTGCGCACTTCTACAACAACCGTGGCGCCGAGCAGCTGGCCGCGCGCGACTATCCCGGTGCCCGCGCCTACTTCAACGCAGCGCTGCGAATGGACCCACGTTTTGTGCCGGCATGGAGCAACCTGGGCGTACTTGAATCGCGCGAAGACGATCTGACCGCCGCAGCCAAGGATCTGGAAACCGCGCTGTCGATCAACAGCAGGCATGCGCCTGCTCTGCACAATGCCACCAAGCTCTACCAGCGCATGGGCAATACCGGGCGCGTGGCACAGATGCAGACGCGGTTGGAACAGGTACGCAAACACGACCCGTTCTATCAGTTCATGCAGGGCAACACCGCTGAGCGCGACGGCGACTACGCCTTGGCCACCCACTATTACCGCGAAGCTGTGCGGCTATACGGCAATGCCCACCAATTCCATTTCGGGCTGGCCCGTGCCTATTTCCTCGGCGGCAACAATCGGCTCGCCGAGCGTGAAATGGCACGTGCCCGTGACCTTGGCGGCGATCAGTTGCGTGCGGTTTACCAGAGCAAACTGGAAGGCATCCGTCGCCTTGAAGCACGCCACGCGGCGCGCTGAGCGCACGCCGCTGGCGGCATGGGCAGCGCAAGCCGGCTCAGGCCTTGCGCAGGAAGCAGGCTTTCAGCACCAGGCCCTTGATCTTGTCCGAGTTGCCTTCGATGTTCTCGGCATCGTCTTCGACCAAGCGGATGTTGCGGATCACCGTGCCCTGCTTGAGCGGGATCGACGAGCCTTTGACCTTCAGATCCTTGATCACGGTGACGGTATCGCCGGCCACCAGCACATTGCCATTGCTGTCCCGGACAACCAACGTGGATTCGGCCGCCTCGCCTGCGGTCCATTCATGGCCGCAATCGGCGCAGATCCACAGCGCACCGTCGGCGTAGACGTTTTCCAGCGAGCACTGCGGGCAGGAAGTAACAGACATGGGGGACTCCCGTACATTGAATAACCGCCTATTGTAGCCGTTCAGCCAAAGCCACTCCCGGCAGCGCCGAGCGCGCAGCGGGAGCGTGACTGATCGCAAGCCCGTGCCCCGCAACTGGCGCACGCCCCTACCGGCAAGTGGCAGCGCACGATTCGCAATCCCGCCGGCTGGACCGACGGTCTGGACGGGCGGATGACCCTCTCATTCAGGCAGCGCGCATAGGCCGGAAAATCGTGACGCGGTTCGTGATAGTGCGGCCCTGGTGCCCGCGAACAGCGCCTCACGACCCACATGTGAAGCCAGCCGCACGACGGCGTAGTAAAGTGCGCGGCCGATTCAGCAGCAAGACGCGCAGGCCCCATGAAACTCGGCATCGATTTTGGCACCAGCAACTCGGCCGCCGCCGCCCATATCGACGGCAAGGTGGTACCCGTCAGCTTTGGTGAGGCCCAGCAGTTCCGCACCACGGTGTACTTCCCCGAGGTTATGCGCGACCCCAACGACTTCGAGCTGACCCCGGCATTGGAAGCACAGGTCGATGAGCTGATCGACTCCGGCCGCCGTGACGCCCGTGCGGTTGGCAATACACGCAGCCATGAGCAGCTGCGCAGCGCTGCCTTGCGCGTGGTGCGCCGGCAGTGGATGGAAGAACGCATTCGCGAACCGCGCAGCTCCACCACCCTGCTGCAGAACGCCGTTTACGGTGACGACGCGCTGGAAGCCTACTTCGAAGAAAACGAAGGCAATCTGGTGCAGAGCCCGAAGTCGATGCTGGGCTACAACCTGCATCCGCGTGCCAAGCAGACCATCACCGGCATCGCTACCCACATCCTTGAGCACATCCGCCTGACCGCCTCGCGCCAGCTGCAAAGCAACGTGCGCAGCGCCCTGCTCGGCCGGCCGGTGCAGTTCCGCAGCTCGATCGGCGCAGCTGGCAACGATCAGGCACTGGATATCCTGCGCAGTGCGGCGATGGCTGCCGGGTTTGACGAAGTGGATTTCCTCGAAGAACCCGCAGCTGCCGCCATGCATTACCACGCGGTCAGCAGCGAGCGCCACGAAGCGGTGATTGTCGACGTCGGCGGCGGTACCACCGATATCGCCCATGCCAGCGTTGGCGGCAGCACCGCACCGCAGATCCACCGCGCCTGGGGTATCGCCCGTGGTGGTACCGATATCGACCTGGCGCTGAGCCTGGCTGGCTATATGCCGCTGTTTGGCCGCGGCATCACCCGTGTGCCAGCGCACCACTATGTGGAAGCAGCGATGGTGCAGGACATGACCCGCCAGCGTGACTTCCGCCAGCACAACTACGATGCCGTCGATCTACCTTATGGCCCGCGCCTGCAGGCCCTGCAGGACACCGGCAATACCGCACGTCTGTACCGCGCGGTGGAGCAGTGCAAGATCGCCTTGAGCAGCCAGCGCAACCACAGCAGCGTGCTGGACTTCATCGAAGCAGGCCTCGCGGTCGACATCGACGCGCCGCATCTGACCTCAGCTGCGGGTGGCTATCTGGGTGAATTTGAATCCCTGCTGCAGCAGGTGCGTGCCGATATCGGCCACGACCCGGCGGCGGTGTTCCTGACCGGTGGCATGTCGCGCGCCGGCTACATCCAGCAGGCCGCTGCCGCGGCCTTCCCGGGCGCCACGCTGGTGCACGGCGACCCCTCGTTTGGCGTGGTGCAGGGATTGGCACTGGCGGCAACAACGAACACAGCTACTGTAGGAGCGGCGTAAGCCGCCAAGCCACAAATCTGGACGCGCAGAAGCCCCCCTCCCCAACCCTCCCCTTGCCTGCGGCAAAGGGAGGGAGCTGAAAGCCAGTCCCCCGTTGCTTCGCACAAGGAAGGGCGTCAATCAGCGATCCAGACTTACCCGCACACCGCCCGAATGCGACTGGATGGAAATATCACCATCACCGCCGCCAATCCGCGCATCCAGATTCTTGCTGGGTCCGTAACGCGGGGTCTGCACTTGGCCTACATCAGAGCGGATGCTGCCGCTGAAGGTGCTGACCTTCAACTGCGCCGAGGTGTTGGCCGGCAAGCCCAGCGACACCGAGCCACTCACCGTCTCCAGATTGACCCGGCCGCCCGGCTGCAAACCAGCGCTGCGCACGCCCAGGCTGCCGGATACCGACTCGGCATTGAGCCGCTGCACCTTGGCCAGATCCAGTGTGATCCCGCCCGACACGGTATTTGCCGAAACCTCGCCACCGCTGCCACCGGCAGCATTGATCCCACCACTGACCGTTCTGGTCTCCAGCCGCGATGTCTGCAGCTGCGAGCGGATCGCGCCACTGACCGTGGTCAACTCGGCCTCACCCGCACGACCGTTGGCAGTAATACTGCCGCTGACGGTGGAGCTCTGCAGGCGACGCAGGTCCACATCGGACACATCCACCATCGCGCTGACGGTACTGGTCTGCAACTGCGCAGCGCGCGGCACGCGCAGCTCCAGCACAGCGCCACGACTACTGCGGCCGTTCTGCGGATAAACCACTTTCAATGCCACCCGGTTGGCGCTGCTTTCCACCTCCAGGCGCTGGCCGTCGCCCAATGAACCGGTGAGCTGCACTTCGTTGCGATCCCAGCCACGTACGGTGACCGAGCCAGCCACATTGCTCAGTTCCACACGGCCGCCGCTGGACAAGGGCAGGTTGCGATTGACCGCGGTCTGCGCGAATGCGCTGGTCAGCGGGGCCAGCAGCAACGCTGTGGCGATCAGATTGCGCATGCAGGCTTTCATCGAATACTCCTTCAAGTCGGAAGTCCGGTCGGGTTTACGCCCTTGCGGGTGAGTTCAAGCCGCAGCGCGTAGGTGCGCTGCAACTGTCCAAGTAGAAAATCGGCGTCGGGGCTCTGCGCGATGGCGCTGCGGATGCTGCCGGCGCTTTCATCCAGTTCACGCAACGCTGGCTGCAGCTCTGCGGCAAGGTTGTCCTGAGGAATTGCCGCCATCGCCTGCCGGTACTGGTAGGTGATGTTGTTGGCCTGATGTTGCAGGGGGGACTCCTCCGCAGCCACCGATGCAACCGGCTGCCGCGGCAACAACGACAGACTGGTCACGCCAACCAGCGCCACGACCACCGCAGCAGCGGCATAGCGCGGCCAGTGGCGTCGCTGCCGCCGTTTTGTCCGTGCGATATCCAAGGAAGAAACAGCTACAGCATCCGCTTGCAGGGTACGCGGCGCCTGCTCCAGTTCTGCGGCGATACGCTGCCACACCATAGCCGGGGGTACCCGCTCGGCAGGCAGCCCGCGCAGGCGCTGCGCCAGCTCATCGCCTTGATCGCGATCGTCTTCGTAGTTATTCATCATGCGTCTCCAAGCCGCGTGCGTAACAAACTGCGCGCACGATGCAACTGGGCCTTGGAGCTGCCGACAGCCATCTGCAGTTCCACGGCGATTTCCTGGTGTTTCCAGCCTTCAATGTCGTGCAGCACCAGCACCGCGCGGGCACGTGGCGGCAGCGTTAACAGCGCGCGTTCCAGATCCATGCCGGTGGCATGGCAGCGCGGGGTGTCGGCCATGTCGGCCAATAGATCCATCCCGGATTCACCGATATCCAGCGATTCAAACGTTGCCGCGCGCAACTCCATCAGCGCCGTATTCACTGCAAGGCGATGCAACCAGGTAGCCAGCGTGCTCTCGAAGCGGAACTGCGGCAGCTTGCGCCAGGCCTGGATGAAGGTTTCCTGCATTACATCCTCGGCCCGCGCGGCGTTGCCGCCGCATAGGCGCCACAGCAAGGCGTACAAGCGCGGCGAGTGACGCCGGTAGATGCGCTCGTAGGCACGGGTATCTCCGGCTGCGGCGGCACGGGCCAGCGCAGCATCGTCGACGACGGGCGGTGAAGGGGCGGCGGTAGTCACGGTGGCGTCGAGCATATCCATTGGATGCGGCAAGCAGGAAAAAGGTTTAAAGCCAGTTCAATTCTTTGCTCAACTGGCCTGTCGGCACGCCGCGACTGGCAGCAAACGCCACACTGGCCGACAATCGACGCTCGCCAAACCGTTGCTGCCGATGTTGGGTAGCCCCGTCACTGCGCGTATCGCCGCGTTTGCCGCTGGCCAGCCGCGCCGCCTCCACTGCACTGAAACACTGACGTACCGCAAGGAAACCGCATGAAGCACTACCTCCCCGCCTCGATGCAGCAATGGATTGACCCCATCAACATCGGTCTGAGCATCCTGCTGATCCTGGTCGTGGCCTGGCTGCTGCGCCTGCTGACCCGCCGCCTGCTGTCCCGTCTAGGCCGCCACTACACACTGCCGGCGCAGATCGAGATGGCGATCCGGCGGCTATCCAATTTCGTCATCGGCGCGGTGGCCCTGGTTGCCATTCTGCAGACACTGAACGTACAAGCCAGCGTGCTGTGGACCGCGTTCACCGGCTTCGCAGCGGTGGGCGCGGTGGCGTTCTTTGCCGCCTGGAGTGTGCTCTCCAATATCTTCTGCACCTTCCTGATCTTCACCACCCGTCCGTTCCGCCTAGGCGACCAGATCGAACTGCTGGAAAACGGCGAAAAACCCGGCCTGAAGGGCGTGGTCACCGATATCAACCTGATCTACACCACCCTGCATGAAGTCGGCGGCCCCGCCGAAGGCACCCTGATGCAGATCCCCAACAGCCTGTTCTTCCAGCGTGGCCTGCGCCGCTGGCGCGGTGGCGATGCGATGCCCACAACCGTGCACGGAGACGGCTGAACAGGACGGTGCAGAGACCGATCAATCTCAGGTGTTGAACCATGATCCCTGCGAAAGCGGGGATTATTCTTGTTCTTGCCCACTCTCCCGCCGTGGCTCGTCATCCCCGCGAAGGCGGGGATCGCATTGGCACTGGCACTGGCCTTGGCTCTACAACCAACGCAAGAGCAAAAGCCAAGAGCAAGAGCGATCCCCGCCTTCGCGGGGATGACGGCGTAAGGCAAAAACCAAAACCAAAGCCACCGCCAAACCCAAACCCAAACCCAGCTGAACACCTTCCGTCAGCAGCGCCCCGGTCCACAGCGTTCCGCTCGCGTCCACATCACCCGTGCGAAAATTGCCGGCATTGAGCGACCGGCCCGGTCGCAAGCCCGCACGTAATGTCCTCCTCTCCCGATACCTCCTGCCCCGCCCCGCAGGCAGGCGACGCTTTTGCCGTTGCTGAAGCCCAGAATCCGCGCTCCGACCGCCAACGCTGGCTCAGCGTCATCGCCTTGGCCCTGGCGGCATTCGTCTTCAATACCAGCGAGTTCGTCCCGGTCGGCTTGCTGAGCGACATCGGCGCCGACTTCGGCAAGCCAATCGAGCACGTCGGCCTGATGCTGACCATCTATGCCTGGGTGGTCGCACTGACCTCACTGCCGTGCATGCTGCTGACCCGTAATTTCGACCGTCGCAAACTGTTGCTTGGCGTGTTTGCGCTGTTCATCCTCAGCCATGTGCTGTCCAGCGTGGCCTGGAGTTATCCAGTGCTGATGGCCAGCCGGGTTGGCATTGCACTGGCCCATGCCGTGTTCTGGTCGATCACCGCCTCACTGGCGGTGCGTGTGGCGCCGCAGGACAAACGCCCACAGGCGCTGGGGCTGCTGGCAACCGGCACGTCCGTGGCGATGGTGCTGGGCATCCCGCTCGGTCGCATCGTTGGTGAGCTGCTGGGCTGGCGCATCACTTTCATGGCCATCGGCGGCGTCGCCCTGCTGGTGATGCTGGTGCTCGCACGCCTGCTGCCGGCCCTGCCCAGCCACAACAGCGGCTCGGCCAGCAGCATCCCGTTGCTGCTGCGCCGCCCGGCATTGATGGCCTTGTACCTGCTGGTGATGGTGGTGATTTCCGCCCAGTTCACCGGCTACAGCTATATCGAGCCGTTCGTGCAGAAGATTGGTGGCTTTGATGCGCATGTGACCACGCTGGTGTTGCTGTTGTTCGGCGGCATGGGCTTCATTGGCAGCGTGTTGTTCTCGCGCTATGGATTGCGCTGGCCACGCGGCTTCCTGCTGACCGCGATCGGTACCCTGGCGGCAAGCTTGTTGCTGCTGCGCACGGGCCTGCACAGCAGCTGGCTGCTGTACGCATTGGTCTCGGTGTGGGGCGTGGCGATGATCAGCTTTGCGCTGTCGATGCAGTCCAAGGTGCTGAACCTGGCCTCCGATGCCACCGACGTGGCGATGGCCTTGTTCTCGGGCATCTTCAACATCGGCATCGGCGCCGGCGCACTGATCGGCAGCCAGGTCAGCCTGCAGCTGGGCATGCAGCATATCGGCCTGGTCGGCGGCCTGATCGCCGTCGCAGGCTGGCTGTGGTGCCTGTTCGCAATGCTGCGCTGGAGCGGCAGTTTCCAGCTTGGCGGCGCAAAGCACTGATCTGCCGCAACGCACACGTTTACAGCGCGTCCGCTGCAGGTATGCTTCCGTTCACGCCCCCCGCGTCCGGGGGCGCGCTACAGGGGAAGTACGTGGATCAGGACATCATTTTGCGCGATGCAGTCGTTGCCGATGCCGACGCGCTCAGCACGTTGGTCACGCCGTTGGCACGGCATCTGCTGGACTCTGATAGCGGCACCAGCGCACATGCCTTCCTTGCCTCGTTGACCCCAACCAGCTTCGCCGAGCGGCTGGCTGACAAGGACTTCGCGCATTACCTGGTGGAAGATGCCGGCACACTGGTCGGCATGATCGCGATGCGTGGCGACAGCCATATCCATCATCTGTTTGTCAGCCGCAGCGCGCGCAAGCGCGGCATTGCCCGCCTACTGTGGGAGCACGCATTGCGCGTGCACGGCCGCCGCGAGTACACGGTCAACTCATCCGAGATTGCAGTGCCGGTATATGAGCGGTTTGGCTTCATCAGCAAGGCCGCGCCGCAGACGGTCAAGGGCGTGCGGTTTGTGCTGATGGAACGGCCGAGATTGGTGCCTCGGGTTGTGCAGAAGCAGTATTTGAATGATGTGCTGCCAGGGCCTGGGAAGATCTGAAGCTTTGGGCTTTGAGCTTTTGACTGTGGCTTTTTTGCCGTCATCCTCGCGAAGGCGGGGATCGCTCTGGCCTTGGCCTTACGCCTGACCGGAATTACAGCACTGCCCTAAGACACAAGCGCAAGCAACTGCAGAGCGATCCCCGCTTGCGCGAGGGCGACGAGCCAAGGCAAATGCCAAAGGCAGAGCGATCCCCGCCTTCGCGAGGATGACGAGCAAGGGCAAAAACCAACGCCGCAACAACAGCCAAAGCCCCGGCCACAGCAAACCCTAGCGCAGCTGACTATCCTTGCTGCCACGCCGGTTGTAACCGGCAAACGCCTCGTCTTCGTCCTGCGCCTGTTGGCAAGCGATGCACAACCTCACTCCGGGCACGGCCTTGCGCCGTGCCTCGGGAATCGGCGCGTCACATTCTTCGCAGTGTTCCAACCCCGGACCGCTGGGCATGCGGCTGCGCGCACGCTTGATCGCGTCCTCGACGGTGGCATCAATCTGATCCTGAACGGCGGTGTCGCCCGCCCAACCGGTGGCCATGATCGCTGGCTCCGTAATGACCGGATCCCAGCCTAGCGCAGTTGCGGCAAGGCTGGGTAAACGCCGGTGGAACTCACCACATCAGGTCGTCTGGCACCTGGAACTGGGCGTAGTAGGCATCGTCTTCCGCGTTGCCGGTGGAAATCGGCATATCCGCACTCTGGCCGTGGTCGAGCACGATCAGGCTGGCGTCACGCTCGCGCACCTTTTCCGCCGCCATGCGCGGCAGCAGTTCGAAACTGTCGCCATGACGGGCAATCACCAGCGCACCATTGGCCAGCTGGGTACGCAGCGCCTCGGTGACCAGCATGGTGCGGATCACTGCGCCGTCGTTGAAACGGTATTCCAGCTCACCGGCGCGGGGCAGCTTGCGGTCGGCGATGATCTGCCGGGCCTGCGCACGCAGCTCATCGGCGCGGCGCTGGGCGTTTTGCTCGGCGGCCAGTTGACGGTCCTTTTCGGCCTTTTCGGCACGGGCGCGGTCGGCCTCGCGCTGGCTTTCGGTCGTGCTCGCCGGGCCTTTGCCATGGCGCGCCTTGACCTGCTCGCGTGCCACCTGCGAGACCTGCGATTTCTTCACCAGGCCAGCCTTGAGCAGCTGTTCCTGCAGTGGATTACCCTTTGCCATCGTCGTTGTTCATGGTTTTGTTGCCGAGGCTGCCATCATAGCGGCCTGCCCGGTCCCGCCCAAATGCCCATGCTTCCGCTGAAATACCTGAATGGCTATCCCGAACACCTGCAGCAGCGCGCTCGCGAACTGCTGGACGCGGGCAAGCTGGGCGAAGCGGTACGCAAGCGCTACGCCGAGCCCAATCCGGTGCGCAACGATCGCCAGCTCTACGACTACGTGCAGGCCATCAAGGAGCGCCACCTGCGCCAGTCGGTGCCGCTGGGCAAGGTGCTGTATGACGGCAAGCTGCAGGTGGTCAAGCACGCGCTGGGCACGCATACCGCTATCTCCCGCAACCACGGCGGCAAGCTAAAGGCCAGCCGCGAGATCCGCATTGCCAGCGTGTTCCGCGAGGCCCCGGCCGAGTTCCTGCGGATGATCGTGGTGCACGAGCTGGCCCACATCAAGGAGGCCGACCACAACAAAGCCTTCTACCAGCTGTGCCTGCACATGGAGCCGGATTACCACCAGTTGGAGTTCGACCTGCGCCTGTACCTGACTGCCTTGGAACATGAACCGGGCTGAGCCGACCATCGCCCCGGCCCCGCCACAGCGCTACACTCCCCGCCCTTCGTAGAACCCATTGCCACCATGACCACCCCTATCCGTCTCGACAAGCGCGTTGCCGCGCAGCTGCAGTGCTCGCGCTCGCAGGCCCAGCAGTACATCGAAGGCGGCTGGATCAGCGTCGATGGCGTGGTGGTGGAAACCCCGCAGACCATGGTCAGCGAGGAAGTGATCACCCTGGCCGCCGAAGGCAGCACTGAAGTGGCCGAAGCCGCCACCTTCCTGATCAACAAGCCAGCCGGCTGCACGCCCGAACAACTGTTCGCGCTGCTGGCCGACGAAAACCGCTTTGCCGATGATGCCTCCGGCATCCGTCCGCTGCGCCGTCATTTCCAGCGCCTGGACTACCTGATGCCGCTGGACGATGCCGCCAGCGGTCTGGTCGTGCTGACCCAGGACTGGCGCGTACGCCGCCACCTGCAGGAATCCGGCTACAGCCTGGAACAGGAATTCGTGGTCGAAGTCAGCGGTGAACCCACCCCGTGGGCGATGCCCAAGCTCACCCATGGCCTGATTTACGAAGGCCGCAGCCTGCCGCACGCCAAGATCAGCTGGCAGAGCGAACAGCGTCTGCGCTTTGCAATCAAGGACGTTCGCCTGGGGCAGCTGCAATTCATGTGCAGCCAGGTGGGCCTGAAAGCCGAGCAGATCCGCCGCCTGCGCATCGGCCGCGTCGGCCTGAGCAAGATGCCCGAAGGCCAGTGGCGTTTTCTGGCCACAGACCAGAAGTTCTAGACCGAGGCCAGCCTTGGTTTTGTAGGAGCGGCGTCAGCCGCGAAGCTGGCAATGCATCAGCCCACGCCTAAAACCTGCATCACGTGGTGTGCAATTGCATACGTTCAGCGCACTGACGATTCACCGGCTCCGCGGCTTACGCCGCTCCCACAAATACCAACGGCACTCATAGCAGTCGAATCAGCGCCGCTGCAGTCGCACCTGCAATCACTACCAGCAAGAACGGCAGCCGCAGCATCAGCGCGAGTGCGGCAGCCAACAACGCTCCGATGCGCGCATCGAAGGCCAGCCCCTGCCCTGCCGACACGCTGTTCATCGCGGTCAACGATGCCAGCAGGCCGATGGTCAGACAGCCAGCAACGCGATTCATGCGCGGTGATTCAAGCCAGCGGACCGGCACGAGGTAACCGGCAAACTTGATTGCCCACGCCGCTACGCAACCCAGTACGATCCACGCCCACAAACTCATGGCACCGGCTCCTCGACCTTCGCCGCAGCGTCGACCTTCGGCGCTACATCAGGCTCCAGCCCTTCATCCGCCGGGCCCTTGCCAAACCAACCCCAGACCGCAGCCAGCGCTGCCGCCAATAGAATCGGCACGCCCGCCGGCACCCAAGGCAACGCCAGCACCGTCACCAAGGCGCAGACGACAGCGATTGCAACCGGCTCGCGCGAACGCAGACGCGGCCACAGCAAGCCGAGGAAGGCCGCGACCGCCGCACCATCCAGGCCCCATTGGCGCGGGTCACCCAGCGCATCGCCAAGCAGCGCTCCCAACAGAGTGAACAGGTTCCAGCACAGGTAGACGCCCAGCCCCGCCACCCAGAAACCACGCCGCTGCTCCTGCGGCTCGGTCTGACTGGCCGCAGTCGCCGCCGACTCATCGATGGTGACATGTGCGGCCAGCGGCCGCAGCCAGCCGCGCGGGCGTAGCATGCGGTTGATCTGCGCCCCATACACCGCGTTGCGGATGCCCAGCAGCGTGGCCGCGCCAAACGCCGCTGCGCCAGCGCCGCCAGCACCGATCACACCGATGAAGGCGAACTGCGAGCCACCGGTGAACATCAGAAGGCTCAGTGCGGCGGTCTGCGCCACGCTGAAACCCGATGCCACCGCCAGCGCACCAAACGAAATGCCATACAGGCCAGTCGCAATCGCTATCGAAACGCCGATGCGTACCGCTGGCGTGATGCGCCCGGCCGCGGCCATCAGGCGCGTCCGCGCGCTTGTTCGGCCGCCGCGACAAACACCACGTCGGTGGACGAGTTCAAGGCGGTTTCAGCCGAGTCCTGCACCACGCCGACAATGAAGCCAACGCCGACTACCTGCATGGCGACCTCATTGGAAATGCCAAACAAGCCGCAGGCCAGTGGGATCAGCAATAGCGAACCACCCGGTACACCGGACGCACCGCAGGCACCAATCGCCGCGACCACACTGAGCAGCAGCGCGGTCGGCAGATCCACGGTGTAGCCCAAGGTGTTTACGGCGGCCAGGGTCAACACGGAAATAGTGATTGCCGCGCCGGCCATGTTGATGGTCGCGCCCAAGGGAACCGCCACCGAGTAGGTGTCCTCATGCAGACCGAGCTTGCGGCACAGCTCCATGTTGACCGGAATGTTGGCCGCCGAGGAACGGGTGAAGAACGCGGTGATGCCGCTCTCGCGCAGGCAGCGCAGGACCAGCGGATAGGGGTTGCGACGGGTCACCACGGCCACGATCAGCGGATTACCGACGAAGGCCATGAACAGCATCGCGCCAATCAGCACCGCCAGCAGATGCAGGTAGTCCTTCAACGCCCCCAGCCCGGACTCGGCCAACAACGAGGCAACGATACCGAACACGCCCAGCGGCGCCAGCTTGATCACCAAACGCACCACCCAGGTGACGGCATTGGAGAAATCACTGACCAAGGTACGCGTGGTCTGGCTGGCATGGCGCAGCGCCAGCCCCAGGCCCACCGCCCATGCCAGCAAACCGATGTAGTTCGCGTTGAGCAGCGCGTGCACCGGGTTGTCGACGATCTGCATCAGCAAGGTCTTGAGCACCTCACCAATCCCGCCCGGCGCGCTCATACCGATCTCGGCGGCCTTCAGCGTCAACGTACTGGGAAACAGGAAGCTGGCGGCCACGCCAACCATGGCCGCGGCCAGCGTACCGATCACGTACAGGAACAGGATCATCCGGATATGAGTCTTCTGCCCCTGCTGGTGATTGGCGATGGATGCAGTGACCAGCACCAGCACCAGGATAGGCGCCACCGCCTTCAGCGCGGAAATGAATACCGTGCCGAGCAGGCCAACGGCGGCCGCCCCGGCTGGCCAGACCATCGCCAGCACGATGCCGGCGATCAGGCCGATGACAATCTGCAGCACCAGACTGGGCGCTCGGAAAGAGGAAGGACGTTCGGTCATTACAGGGCTCGCGGCAAACGCAAACCCCGATTCTCGCCCACCTCGGGCGTTCCCCGCACCCCCGGAACGTCATGGAATCAGGACAAACTGCCGCCAGGTCACGAACACCGTTAGGATGCGCGCATGGAGAACAAGCATCGTCCCAAACGCCTGCTGCGGTTCCTGGCCTATCTGCTGGCCGTTGTGCTGCTGCTGATCGGCAGTGGCCTGCTGCTGGGTGACCACCTCACCCCCAAGGCAGTCGGCGCGCCCTCGCAGGCCCTGCCGCTGCAGGCGCAGCAGACCCTGATCGACCGCCAACTGCAGCCCTTGCTGGCCGAGCACCCGGGCAAAAGCGGCGCGGTGTACCTGTCTGACGGGCTCGAGGCCTACGCCGCGCGCTCCATCATCACCCGCCAGGCCGGGCGCAGCCTGGACCTGCAGTACTACATGTGGCACGACGACATGCTTGGCCACCTGCTTGCCCATGACGTCTACCAGGCCGCCGCGCGCGGTGTGCGCGTGCGCCTGTTGCTGGATGACATGAACGCCGCCGGGCTGGATCCACAGATGCTGGCACTGGACAACCACGCCAACATCGAGATCCGCCTGTACAACCCGTTCCGCAACCGCGATGGCCTGTGGCGTCTTGTCGAGATGGTGCAGCGGGTTTTCAGCATCAACCACCGCATGCATAACAAGGCATGGATCGCTGATGACCGCGTCGCCATCGTTGGCGGCCGCAATATCGGCGCCGAGTACTTCGACGCCCGTCCGGACGTGAACTTCCGCGATCTGGATCTGTTGCTGGCCGGCCCGGTCGCCAGTGATGCCAGCAGCATCTTCGATGAATTCTGGAACAGCGATGCGGTCGTGCCGATCGCCGCCCTGCATCAAAGCACCGACCAGCAGATGGCCAACTTCATCAGCCAGGCCGAGCTGGACGCACGCCAACAGGAAGCCGCGCCGTATCTGCAGCGCGTGCGTGCGCATTTCACCGATGCCTACCTCAGCAAACAACTGGACCTGCATTGGACCGACGGCGTAAGGATCCGCTCCGACCCGCCGCGCAAGCCCAGCGGCGGCGACAGCAGCCAATGGCTGGTCACCCGGCTGGTCGAGGTACTGAGCAGCGCCGAGCACAAATCACTGCTGATCTCGCCCTACTTCGTACCCGGCGCGGTCGGCACCAAGGGCCTGATCCAGCAAGTCCAAAGCGGCGTGCAGGTCGGCATCATCACCAACTCGCTGGCAGCCAACGACGTACCCGCCGTGCACAGCGGCTATATGCATTACCGCCGCCCGTTGCTGGCCGGCGGCGTGCAGCTGTATGAACTCAAGGCCCGTGGACACATCGAGAGGGCATCCACCTTCGGCAGCAGTGGCGCCAGCCTGCACACCAAAGCCTTCGTGGTGGATGACCGCCGCGGCTTCGTCGGCTCGTTCAACCTCGATCCGCGCTCGGCCTACCTCAATACCGAAATGGGCGCACTGTTCGATGACCCGGTACTGGCCGCGCGCCTGCGCGAGGAGTACCTGCGCCTGTCCAGTGCTGAGCTGAGTTACTGGGTGTATTTGAACAGGGACCACGAATTGCGTTGGTTGGATCGGGCCAGCACGCCACCCATCAGCCTGCGCACAGAACCGGACACCGGACTGATCCAGCGAGCCAGCACCCAGGTGATCAGCTGGTTGCCGTTGGAATCACAGCTTTAACCTGAGCAGTCAACATCGCGGAGCGGTGTCCCACGAGACTCCGGACACGGTCCGCACCGCATCCCTACGCTGCCCGCGTCACTCCAATGAGCCGTCTGCCTGCGTCAGTCGCTTCCACAACCATGTCGCCACGTGTTCTGGCATCTGGCTGGCGAGCGCCGCATTGGCGTCCGCTTCGCTCATCAGACCCTGCGCATGCATCATCGCCGCGCTCGCGGCCAGCTGCCCGACCTGTAGCGAACGTGCCAAACCAGCTGCAGCGGGCACGTGCACCTGCTTGAGCGCCTGCATGATCGGCGCCGACAACTTCCAATGCCCGGCTATCCGCACCGCGGTCGGTGCGCTGCAGCGCTCCAACACTTCCAGCAAAGTGCCCGGCTCACGTGTCCGCAACGGCGGCCGCGCCAACACATCGGCAGCAGCCTGCATCGCCATGGCCGCACTCAAGCCCAGCAGCAGGCCAGCCAGCTGGGCAGCGAAGCCATCCTCGCGCTCCACGCTGCGCGCATGGTCGGCAGCGGCCAGCGATACCCGCAATGTGTAATCCCACAACAAGCGCGCAAACTGAGCATCAACGCCGCTGGCCGACTCCATGACCGGCTGCACCAACGCGGCGGAAATGATCTGACGGATGCCATCGTTGCCGATCAGCGTCACCGCCCGCTCGATGCTTTGGATGTCCTGCCGTTGCAGGCGATACAGGGAACTGTTGGCGATACGCAACAGCGTTGCCGCCAGTACCGCATCACTACCAATGATGCGGGCGATGGAACGCGACGAGGCAGCACTGTCATTCACGCTTTGGATCAGCTGTGGCAGCAGGTTTGGTCGACGCGGCGTGTAGCGTGAAGACATGTCCGCGCGACTCAGCGCCGTAACCACGTCGTCCACCACCGACCGTTGCACGCGCAGCGCATCAGACGGCGTATCGGCGGCACCCAGTGCGCTGAGCAGGAAGCGCCGCTGCAGATCATCAACGCTGACCACGCCCGCAGCATCATCGGCTGTTGCTGCGCTGACCGACGGCGGCACGCGGAGCCGCCGTTGCGGACCTGCCGCATCGCCACTGCGCCGCTGCCAGAGCCAGACCAGGCCTCCGGCAACTACTGCTGCAAACACTGCCGAGATAATCACCATGAAAGATACAAATGGCCCACGCGGAAAGCTGCCAATCATATCGGCCATCACGAAAACTTCTTGAGTCCCTGTTCCGAGAGATCCCCCCCCGCCCGCTCCAGCCTATGCGCCATCAGATGAATCCGGAAAACCCCGAGGGAGCATAAAAGTTTCAGATCATATTCAAATAGCGAATGAGTGGAGTGCCCAAAATGACAGGCTCTCATACCATCACAGGTACGCAAGATAGCCAATGCCGGAACACCGCTTGCTGACCAAACGCGGGCAACCACCGCTTTCAAAGAGCATAGGCGGCCAAATAGAAGCCGCCTCAGTTTCACCATCTAAACAAAAACAGCTTTCAGTACACGAACAACGCCAAGACCCGCTACTCCAATCAACCGGCGAGTCACACTGAGCATCTGATCTGTGAGTAACAGCACACGCAGATGGCAACTTCCCTGATTGCCAGCCCAGTTGACGCTGCTATGTTTAATTGCAGCTTCCGCAACAACATTTAGTTTCAAACATAAAACCCAACCCTCACCATTCATTGGCAGGAAAGGCATCTGCCGGAAAACTACTCGTGCACAACCGCAGATACGTAGCGAATATCTCCACGCAACCGATACGGGCAAAAAAGAATCAGAAGTTTCGTTGCCAGCGCCGCCCGAACTGCGGGCCGACGATCCCGTGCCAATGCAATCGCGGCGAGGCTTATCCGGCAACAAACCGCCGAATTTTTCTCTACCGAACGCCATGCTTCACGCGAGAACAGGCGGCCCTCTCAGCGGGTGCAATACCCGCCTACATCGACGGCAATGTGAAGCACCAGCTGTCAGCTCTTTCAGGTTTCATTGGCGGGTTGACCCTGCCCGCCAATGACGGCCTTGTCTTCAACTAAAGGGAGGACGGATATGTCGACGCCTCAAGCAGTACCTGCAAAAGAACCCAATCGCTACATGGTACCGGCACTGGAGAGGGGCCTGAACATGTTGCTGCTGTTCGGACGGCAACGCGGTGAACTAAGCTTCACCCAGGTCTGCCAGCGCACCGGCATGCCCAAAGCATCCGCGTATCGCACCATGCAGACGCTGGAACAGATGCGCTTTCTGGATCGCAACACTGCCAGTGGCGGCTACCGCCTTGGCATCAGCGTTCTGCGACTGGGCTTTGACTATCTATCAGCGATGGACATCGTGCAGATCGGGCAGCCCATCATTCAACGGCTACGTGATACCACCAGCTACTCTGCGCACCTGTGCGTACTGGATGGTCGCGACGTGGTGTACGTGGCCCGCGCCAGCGCGATCGGCGAACTGCCAAGCGGCGTCAGCGTAGGCACACGCATTCCCGCCCATTGCACCGCAATAGGTCGAGTGCTGTTAATGACGATGCCCGAGCAGGAATTGAGCTCGCTGTACCCGGAACCGGCATTTGCATTCACCTCCGAACAAGGGCCAAAGACACCACAGGACCTGATCGAGCTGCTGGGTGATGACAGTGCGCGCGGCCACGCCATCAGCGAATCGTTCTACCAACCCGGCGTCTCGGCGGTGGCGTACCCATTGCGTGACCGTGATGGCAACGTGCTGGCCTCGATCAGCATCATGGTCCCGCGTTCGGTGCTGCCGGTGGATATGAAAACCTCACTGAGCACACAGGTTGGGAAAGCCGCGCGCGAAATTGAAGCCTTCCTGCATGCGTCTTGAGCACACTCAAGCACAGCCCTGCGCCATCCGCTGACGCTGAAAGCGTCAGCTACTCTGGTTCCGCTGGCATGACCTTGGATTTCAAGAGCAACTACCAGCGCCCAACTGAGCTGTCAGCATCAGCGCTGATCACCCTCCCCTACGGCATCACTTTTTCTGCTTGTGCAGACGCACGCCCATCGGGCCTTGCAGCGAGCCATCCTCGTTGATGGTGAAGTCCACCGACTCTGCTTCGGTGCCAGGTACTGCAACCTTCAGCATGTTGCCGTCGCGGGTATAGCGGATCTGCTGCGCCTTGCCCAGCGTTTCAACCATCACCTGCCCGTCGGAGTCAAAGGTATAGCTCAGCATTCCCGCGCCATCGCTCCAGGTGCCGCTCAGGCCCTGGCTGCAAGCAGCCAACAAAGTTGCCAACGCAACGATCAGCAGTTTTCTCATCTACAACTCCCAATGACAGCGTAGACCGCCGCAGCGGTGTATCCGCAGGCATTCTGGCACAGGCCCAATCACGCTAGGCTGGTGGCTTCTGCCATGGAGCCGGACGCAATGGGTCGTATTCTGATGTCGCTATGTCTGCTGGGTATACTCATGGGCTGCAACAGCCTGCCATCAACCGCCAACATCGCACCAGCCAAGGGGCAGTTCGTCGCGCGGCAGCTCGATTTCGAGGGCCGCCAGTTCCGTTACCAGGTGTTTGTGCCCGCCACTCCCGCCACCCCGCCCGGCGCTCGGCCACTGGTGCTGTTCCTGCACGGCTCCGGCGAGCGCGGCGATGACGGGCTCAAGCCTACCTTGGCTGGGATTGGCCCTTGGCTCACCCAGAACATGGACACCTTCCCGGCACTGGTGGTGTTCCCACAGGTGCCTGAAGGCGAGGAATGGCGCGGACGCAACGCGCGCATGGCGCTGGCAGTTCTGGACGCGGCCAGCAAAGAGTTCGCCGCTGATCCACAGCGCATCTACTTGACCGGCATCTCGATGGGCGGCTATGGGAGCTGGGAGCTGGCCCTGACCCGGCCGAGCCAGTTCGCCGCAATCGTGCCCATCTGCGGCGCACTGAGAGCGCCACGTGCCGACCGGCCCGGACTGATGGTCGACCAGGTTGCCGACGCTTCCAATCCCTACCAGAGCACCGTCAGCCGCCTACGCGATGTGCCTACCTGGATATTCCATGGCGCCCTCGACGAACTGGTGCCGACCACAGACGATCGCGCAATCGCCGCTGCCAGCCAGCAACTTGGGGCCGGCTTCCGCTACACCGAGTACCCGGACGTCCAACACAACGCCTGGGATGCCACCTATCGCAACCCCGCGATGTGGGAATGGATGTTGAGCCAGAAGCGCCACTGACAACGGCAGCCATCAAGCTGCAGCAGGAGTCTTGGAATCAGCTCTTGCGCCGTCATTTGTGGGGTTTGCGAACGATGCGGGAGTTTTGTAGCCAGTCCGTTGTGATAGCGTGACTGCAATCACGCATCGAATACTGCCGCCTACACCCGCCCTGCACGGCCCGAATTGGACAGTGGGGTAAGCGCGCGACCCTCGGCACTGTTTCCAACTGTACTTTCCAACCGTACCGGGTTCGTGCCATAACAGCGCCACCCCGCCCGCGGCAGCCACTCGGGGGCGGCTGCCCACTGCACTACGTCGCAACGGTAACCGGAGACTGAGGCTTGGCAACTACCGCATCGGCAGCGCTGGAGCAGTTGCCGCGTACCCGTGGTCTCCATTCCCGACTGCATCTATTGATCCTTGCCACCCTGCTACCGCTACTGGTGATCGGCGCCATAGCAGTCTGGAATGCAGCCCGCGACTACCGGCACAGTTCCGAGCAACGCCTGCAGGAAACCGCCACGGCTCTGGCACGCGGGGTCGATCAGGGCATCGAAGACAACATCAACCAACTACGCCTTTTGTCATTGCTGGCACCGCAGCTGGAGGAAACCGCCCCCGAGCTGCGGGCATGGGCGCGCGAAAATCCCGACATCCGACTGATCCAGGACAACAGCGAGCAGGCCCGTACGCTGCCGCCTGGCTTGCTGGACGACGCCCGCCGCGAGGACAAGGTGAAGGTCTCGGACCTGTTCACCAACGCGATCACCAATACCCCGGAAGTGGCCATTGCCCTGCCTTTCGGCGATGCCGACGACGTCCGCGTACTGACCATGGTGCAACCCTCCAATCGGCTGATCGCCAGCATCATGGGCACCGGCAACGACCAACAGCTGCTGGCTGCTGTGGTCGATAACAATGGCGTCATTGCTGCGCGATCATTGTCACCGGAACGTTACATCGGCAAGCAGGTACCGGACTGGAGGGTGCTGCAACGCAGCGGCGGCAAGCACGGGCTGTTCGATGCCAGCAGCAACGAAGGCACACCGGTTATCTTCGCCTTCCACAGGCTGCAGGCAGCGCCGGGCTGGACCTTGGTGGTTGGAGAACCACAACAGAGCTTCCAGGCGCGTTGGCAACAACCGCTGCTGGGGATAATTTTCGGCGGCATCGTCGCAGCGGTGATCGCCCTGCTCTGGGCCAACGCCGTCGCCCGCAGCATCCTGTTGCCGATCCGGGCCTTGGCCCAGCGCAGTCACAGCGTCGCTGACAATGTCGCCGCCCTGCCCGACCCACAGCCCTCCCGCATCCGCGAAGTACGCAGCCTGCAGAGCAGCCTCAGCGGCACCGTCGATGCATTGAAGAAGAGCGCCGATGAAGCGCGCGACCTGGCCCGTGACCTCAAGGCCAGCGAACAACGCTACCGCGCCGTCGCCGAAGCCGGCGCACTCGTGCTGTGGCAATCCGATCGCAATGGATTGGTGCTGTCGGCAACCGGCTGGCGCGAGCTGACCGGGCAACCCAATGATCATGCGCTCGGCAAGGGTTGGCTGCGCCGGGTCAACGAAGACGACCTGCCGCAGATAGAGATCGCCTTGGAGCAGAACTTCACCGCCACCAACGCCGCCTCCCTGGACGTGGAGTTCCGCGTGCTTGACCTGTATGGCAAATGGCGCTGGCTGCGCGCACGCGGCGCGCGGATCGGCCACAGCCTGAGCAGCTGGGCCGGCGTGCTGGAGGATGTGGATGCGCGGCGCCAGGCACAGGCGCGCATCGCCTACCTGGCCCAGCACGATCCGCTGACCTCGCTACCAAATCGCAACATGCTGTTCGAGAAACTCGACCAGGCCTTGATCGCTGCACACCGTGGTCACCACAGCGCCCTGCTGCTGCTCGACCTGGACCGCTTCAAGGACGTCAACGACAGCCTCGGCCATCCCACCGGCGACCGACTGCTGCAGGAAGTCGCCCAGCGCATCCTCAGCTGTGTACGCGGCAACGACCTGGTCGCCCGACTGGGCGGCGATGAATTCGCCATCCTGATGGCACCGGAAAGCCGCGCTCCCGAGGCAGCATTATCGTTGGCTGCCCGCCTGGTCGAAGAACTGGGCCGTAGCGTCGAGCTGGAGAACCACCAGTTCGCCATCAGCACCAGCATCGGCATCGTCCTCATCGACAACCAGGCCAACGCCGCCGACACCTTGATGCGCAACGCCGATCTGGCGCTGTACCGGGCCAAGGACGAAGGCCGAGGCTGCTATCGCTTCTTCGAGGCGGAGATGGACACGCGCATGCAGCGTCGCAGGCAGTTGGAGACCGAACTGCGTGCCGCCCTGCAACTGCAGCAGTTTGAGCTGCACTACCAACCCTTGGTGGATCTGCGCCTGCGCCAGGTCGCTGGCTTTGAAGCACTGCTGCGCTGGAACCACCCGCAACGTGGCCTGCTCGAACCCAGTGAGTTCCTGTCCCTGGCCGAAGATATTGGGATGATGCTGCCGCTGGGCGCATGGGTGCTGCGCCAGGCCGCGCAGGATGCCAGCCAGTGGCCGGAGCAGATGAAGATCGCGGTGAACCTGTCAGTTTCGCAGCTGGCCCAGCCCACCCTCGCTGAAGGCGTCGAACAGGTGTTGGCAGCAACCGGGCTGGCGCCGACACGACTGGAACTGGAAATCACCGAAAACGCGCTGATCGACAACATCGAGGCGGCATCGGCGCAGCTGCTGCGGCTGAAGATGGCCGGCGTGTCGATCGTGATGGATGACTTCGGCACCGGCTATTCCTCGCTCGGCTACCTGCGTGCGTTCCCCTTCGACAAGGTCAAGATCGACAAGTCTTTCATCCGCGACTTGGGCGAACAAAGCCAGGGCAGCGCCATCATCGGCGCGGTATCGCACCTCTGCGAAAAGCTGGGCATCAGCACCACCATCGAAGGTGTCGAAACCCAAGCGCAACTGGACCAGCTTAAGGAAGAGCACTGCGCCGAGGGCCAAGGCTATGTATTTGGACGACCAATGCCATTGGCAAAGGTGGAGGACTTCATCCTCCAGTGGCCGGCACGCTGGAACCCGGCCACGTAGCCGCGAAAGCATGCAGTGCGACAACCGAGGAAAGCGCAACTCACCGGGGGCCGTTGCTTGGCAGTCTGGAAGAACGGCAGATTCCTGTTCCCGGGTGCGCGGCGTTGACCCGAGCTATACGTTGGCGCGGCGGTTGAAGCATCCGCCCGGTTGCGCCCAGGTATCACCCGGACACGCCCAAGCTGCCCGGATGAAGTCAGACCTCAGTTGACCCCACGGATCGCCAGGGTCAAGGCCAGCACGCTCAGGATCACCGCGATGGTGCCATCCAGAATGCGCCAGGTGGAGGGCTTGGTGAACAACGGTGCCAGCATCCGCGCGCCCAGCCCCTGCACCGTCAGCCACACTCCGCTGGCGGTCACCACGCCGATGGCGAAGGCCATGCGCGACTCACCGAAGTTGTCGGCGATCGAACCAATGACCATCATGTCCAGCCAGAAATGCGGATTGATGATGGAGAAACCAGCCGCAGCCATCAGCGCCGTTCGCAGCGACTGCTCGCCGTTTTCATCCAGGTTCATGCCCCCCCCACCCACCACCGCACGCCGCGCCGACTGCGCCGCGTACCAGGTCAGGAAGGCAACACCGCCCCACAGCAGCACGGTGGTCAGCCACGGCAACTGTGCGGTCAACTGACGCAGGCCGGCCACGCTGGCCATGATGAACACCGCGTCGATGGCAAAACACGTCGCGATGATCGGAATCACGTGCTGGCGCATGATGCCCTGGCGCAGGATGAACGCACTCTGCGCGCCGACGATGGCGAACAGACCGATACCGATACCGGCACCACTGAGCCAGGCACTGCCGGCAGCTTGGGCGGAAATAACCGAAAACATGAGGAAAAACCTTGCTACTGGGGGGGGAAGGACGCAGCGGGAGAACCCACCGGCACGTCCGGACGCGGCAATTGTCGCAATGCAGCAAGGAAAAGTAGAGCTAAACTTCGTTAACCATCATTAGCAGAACTTAATATGCGCATCGATCATGCCCAGTTGCGGGCGCTGGCCGCCGTCATCCGCGAAGGCAGCTTCGAACGCGCAGCGCTGGCGCTGAACGTCACCGCCTCGGCGGTATCGCAGCGGATCAAGGCGCTGGAGGACAGGGTCGGCAAACTGCTGATCAAGCGCACCATCCCCACCGAGGCAACGCCCGAGGGCCAGGTGCTGGTACAGCTGGCCGAGCAGACCGCGCTGCTCGAGCGCGACGCCTTCGAGCGCATCGGCCTCAGCGATGCCGAGCTGCCCCGGGCCAGCATCCCGGTGGCGGTCAATCACGACAGCATGGAAACCTGGTTCCCGGAGGCGGTGCAGAGTTTCTCGCAGAGCACCTCCACCACCCTGGACCTGCACACCGAAGACCAGGACCACACCGTTGCCCTGTTGCGTCAGGGTGCGGTGATGGGTGCGGTCACCACCTTGTCCGAGCCGGTACAGGGCTGCCAGATCCATGCATTGGGCAGCATCCGCTACGCCGCAACCTGTACCCCCGAATTCCATGCCCGCCACTTCGCCAAGGGCGTGACCGCACAGGCGCTGGCGCAGGCGCCGGTGCTGGTGTTCAACCGCAAGGACGATATGCAGGCCCGTTACGCCCGACGACTGGCCGGTGTGGAGCAGGCGCACAACGCACCTACCTGGTGGATTCCCTCAACCCGCGCCTTCGTCCACGCCAACCTGGGCGGACTGGGCTGGACCATGAATCCGCTGCCGCTGGTGCGTCGGCACCTTGAGAGCGGCCGTCTGGTTTACGTCAAAGGCCGCGCCTGGGAAGACGTGCCGCTGTATTGGCAGCACTGGAAGGGCGAGGTCAAAACCATGGCCTTGCTGACCCGCGCCATCCTGCAGGCATCCACCATGTTGATACGCAAGCGCAAGTGATCTCGCCGCCCGTGCTGCACTGCAAGTTTCCCTAAAGGACACTGCCTGCGCCGGCGACACCGGCGGAAGCTGCGTGGATTACCACGTACACCCACCGGAGCAGCCAGATGTCGAACACGCGATCTGTCCCCGTCATTTCCTCCTCCCTGCTCAGCGCATTGGCCGCGCCGCTGGCCGGCGTCGTGCTGATGCTGGCGCCTGCCAGCGCCAAAGCCTTGGAGTGCGGCAGCAACAATGGCTACACCTGCACCGGCGCGGCAAACCAATATGCCGGCGGTTTCAGCCCCGGGGTTGGTCAAGGCGGTTTTGGTGGCGGCAGCTGCACCGCGAGCAAGACCCCGGTGGTATTCATTCCCGGCAATGGCGACAGCGCCATCAGCTTCGATATGCCGGCTGCTGCGGTCAGCGGCTACAACACTCCGCCGCGCTCGATCTATGCCGAGCTCAAGGCGGCCGGCTACAACGACTGCGAACTGTTCGGCATCACTTACCTCAGTGCCAGCGAGCGCGCCGCGCCGCAGAACAACTACCACTCACCGGCCACCTATCAAACGCTCAAGACCTTCATCGACAAGGTCAAGGCTTACACCGGCAAGAGCCAGGTCGACATCGTCACCCACTCGCTGGGCGCGACCATGGCCCTGGCCTCGATCAAGTACAACGCCAATCAAAGCAGCGTGAGGCGCTTCATCAACATCGCCGGGGGACTGCGCGGCCTGCAGACCTGCCGCAGCACCGGTTACCAATCGACCTTGGCCCCCACCTGCAACGCCGAGGCCTATGTATTCCCTTACAACTACTACACCTTTGGCCTGTATCCGAGCACCGGCGTTGCCTACTACGGTTACAACCGCTGGACCGGCAGTGGCAGCGGCAGCCTGCGCACGTTCCCGGCCACTTACACGGGCATCCGCTTCTACACCATCACCGCCGGGGCGCGTGACCAGGTGCATTGCTTCACCACCAGCTACAGCGCCGGCTGTGCCGATGGCGCCCTGTTCAACAGCGCCACCAATGTCTACGCGCAAGTCGACATAGGCGCAGGCAGCAGCGCCTACAGCTTCGACTGGGATTGGAGCGACGGCAGCCCTTACAACTTCGGTGGCGGCGACACCAGCAGTGGCGTCGGCCATTTCCGCTCGAAGAACAATGCCGGCCTGATCGTGCGTAACATGCTCACCAGCGACTGCACCAGCAATTGCGCAGCCGGCTACAGCGGCGTATACGGCCCAGCGGTCAATCGCTGAACCGCATTCTCAGTTGAAGGACATCGCCACGCCTACGCCACCTTGCCAGTCGGTGGTGTCGGCATCCAGCCCGCGCAGGAACGATGCATCCAGCTGCACACGCGGGCTCACCATCCAGGTCACGCCAGCACCGGCCGCACGCATGTATTGCGCACCGGTGCCATAGCCGGCTTCAATATAGGCCGACAACTGCGGCCGCAAGGCGAAACCGTAGCTGGGCGAGAACAACCAGCCGCTGCCTCCACCGCCCCATTGCCGGTCGATGTAAAACGCCAAACTGCTGTCACGCGGTAGCGCCCATGCCATCGTCACGCCCAGGTCGTAGTCGTGCCCCGCATCACCCAGCGGCGCCCTGCCCCAGGGTAGGCTGGCCCCTGCTTTGAATGCCACTGACAGTTGTTCGTTGGCCAGCGCTGGTGCCCACTTGAGTGCCACGCTGCCGTCACCACCGCCGCTGTCCTGCGCACGAATCCCGGGGCCGCGCAACCGCAGCCTGCTCCAGCTGTCCGCGCCGAGCTGCAACTCCAGCGTATCGGCAAGCCCGACGCGCAACAGCGTGTCGGCAGTCCAGGTGGTGGTGGTCAGGCCATCACTGCGATCGCGGCTGGCATCGGGCAAGCCCTGCTCCCAGACGACCATGTGCTTGCCAACCGTACTGGTGGAGAAGCCGATACCTGGACGGTCGAATTCCGGCGCGTCTTCGGCCAGGGCGTGGCCACTGGCCAAGGCAAGCACTGCAAGCAGCAGGGGCGAGGTCTTCATGCCCGCCATGTTCCATACGTGGCCGGGTGGCGGTGTGAAAAATCATGGGCGCTACCGGCATGCGCAGAGGGCGCAACGATGCGCGTTGGCCCGTTCGGGCTGTTGTAGCGCGCGCTTCCGGGGTGCGCTTCGTTTACCCAGGCTACGGATGCTCCGGGGAAGTCCCTTTGGTAGGCGTCGAGGCCACAAATGAAAACCCACCCGCTTGCGCCGGGTGGGTTTTCTGCAAACCTGCAGATCCAAGCCCTCAGCGATATGCCAGCGCGTAATCCAACGCACCGATCACCGCGGCAACCTGGGCGTCATTGCACTGCTGCGGGGTCGCCTTGGCACTGTCCGGATAGACTTCGGTGGTGGTCGTGTAGCGCGCACCGCTGACGCTGGCGCACAGGCCGAGGGCCTTGAGCGGGTATTCGATCACCCCTTCAGCCACCACCGTCGAACCAATGATCTCGCCACGCCCGTCGGCCGGTGCCAGGTGGGTCACCTTGGCGACTTCCGCATTTACCGCCTGCTGGAACTGCGGCTGGCGGTTTTCGGTGTCGTCCACCAGATAGAAGCCATCAGGAATCTCGCCCGGCTCGAACGGCTTGCCGTCACGTGCGGCCAGCGCCGGCCGGAATTCGGTTTCATCGGTGTCGGTGGTTTCGTGCAGATCGATATGCATCAGCACGCGCCCTTGCAAGGGAGCAACCAACGCCATCAACGCAGCAGATTCCTGCGCCGGGCTGTTGTCCACGAAAGAGCGGTTCGGATCCACCGCCAATGCATTCCAACGCTGGATACGCTCATAACCCCACGGGCTGACACAGGGCGCGATCAGCAGGTTGCAGCGGCCGGCGTAGCGTGCGGCATGCTGATCGATGAACTGCAGCGCGCCCTGCACGCCACTGGTCTCATAGCCGTGTACGCCACCGGTCACCAACATCACCGGCAAGGTGTCATCCCATTGATGGCTGCAGATCGCGAACAGCGGATAACGACCCGACGGATAGTCCAGCTCACCGTATTGGGTGACATCGAACCGATCGCGCAGCGCATCGATCTTTTTAACCACCTCATCTGCATAGCTGCGCTGCACCCGCTGCTGTTCCAGCCACTGCGCGCGCTCCTGCTCGCCCCATGGCTTACCGGGGATACCAATGGGATAGAAAGCGGCATCAATGCTCATGCGCAGATCTCTTCAATACGGAGGATGGCGCGCACTGTACACCCAAGCCGAGGACGCTTCAGGCTGCACGGCAGCTTTGCATGAACGCAGGCTCAATTGCGGCGGTCACCTTTCACCTCGGATTTCATTGCGTGGGTGCAGGCTGTACGCACATTGGCGCAAAGCTGCGCTGCCAATAATCAGGAGTACCGACATGGGCAAGCTTCATATCACCCTGGCCTCGGCCGTTGCCGCGAGTGCAATGCTTCTCTCCGCCGGCGCCAACGCACAGACCTATGGCCCCCGCGATGAAGGCCGCCGTTTCAATGATGGCAGCCGCGTGGTCTGCAACCATGTGGAAGTAGCCAACAATGCACGCGACCAGAACCGCGTTGCCGGCACCGCCACGGGTGCGGTGGTCGGCGGCCTGCTCGGCAATCAGGTCGGCAAAGGCAATGGCCGCAAGCTCGCCACTGTCGGCGGCGCGGTAGCCGGCGGCCTTGTCGGCCGCAACGTGCAGGGCCGCAACCAGGAGCGCAACGGCCAGCGCGTGGTCGAGACCCGCTGCGAACGGGTTTATCGCTGACGGATCCAGCACCCCGCAAAGCAACAAAGGCCCCGTCAGGGGCCTTTGTTTTCAACGATGGTGGTGATCACGCTTTGCTTTCGAGCAGACGGGCGATGTCTTCGTCCTTCTGCAACCACAGGCCATTCATCCATTGCTGGAACTGCGCGCGGAAGTTGCGATCTTCCTGGTAGTTGCGGCCGATGAACTCGGCGGGGATAGGCAGTTTGCGCACCAGCACCTTCACTTCCGGCAGGCGATTTGCCATCAGGTCCATCATCGACGGGATGCCCTTGGGATAGACGATGGTCACGTCGAGCAAGGCATGCAGGCCCTTGCCCATCGCATCCAGCACGAAGGCCACGCCGCCGGACTTGGGCTTGAGCAGATGCTTGAACGGCGAGCTCTGCGAAGCGTGCTTGGCAGCCGTGAAACGGGTGCCTTCAACGAAGTTCATCACCGCTACGGGAATGCTGGCGAATTTCTCGCAGGCCTTGCGGGTCACTTCCATGTCGCGCCGCCCCAACTCAGGGTTCTTGGCGATCTGTTTGCGGTTGTAGCGGCCCATGAACGGGAAATCCAAGGCCCACCAAGCCAAGCCCAGCACCGGCACCCAGAACAGCGAGCGCTTCAGAAAGAAGCGCAGCAGCGGGATGCGGCGGTTGAACACCTTCTGCAGCACCAGAATATCGACCCAGCTCTGGTGATTGGCCAGCACCAGGTAGTGCCCGTCGCGGTCCAGGCCCTCGGTGCCACTGACCGTGAAACGGGTGGCGGTGAACGCATGGATCATTGCGCTGTTGACTGCGATCCAGCTTTCCGCCAATCCAGTCAACAGCGGATTGCAGGCCCGGCGCACCGACTTCAGCGGCAACACCGCCTTGAACAGCGCCACCACGAACAACGGCAGGCAATGGGCCAGCGTATTGATCACGATCAACGGGAGAATCAGAGCTACACGCAACCACACCATGGAAATAACCGCGGGGAGCAGCCCCAGAACCCAAAGAAGCACAGGGTAGCAAAACCGTCGCTTCAGGTTCTATCTGAGGTGCTTTACAAGGCCCGACAGCGACGGCCAACCAGCGGTAATTCTTGGCATTTTCGCAACCGGAGCAGCTAGGGGGCCCGCTGATGCGGGTGCTCTTGGGCGAGTTTGAGTGCATCTGTCCAACTACTGCGGACCGCCCGGCACCTCCTCAGCCCAGCCCCCCCCGGCGCCCGCCACCTTCAGCTCCAGACACTGCAGCGGTCGGCCTTTCCGCCTGCGTGGGCGGCGCCCCGACATACGCTGCAATCTGGACACGGCATAATCCCAGCCTTCGTATTTGTTGTGCTTCCACATGCCCTTCAAGTTGCCGCTGCTCGGTGAAGTCCTTGATCTGCTGCCCGACGCGGTTTGCATGGTTGCCCCCGATGGCGAGCTGCTGATGGTCAATGCAGCCTTCGAGACCATCTTTGGCTACACCCCCGCCGAGGCCAAAGGCCGCCAGATCATGGACCTGGTACATCCGGAGGACCGCGCAGCCACCGAGCAATCGGCACTGGACGCGATGGAAGGCCGGCCTCGTTCCAACTTCCGTAACCGCTACATCCGCAAGGACGGCAGCGTGGTAGACATCCAATGGTCGGCCAAATGGCTGCCGGACTACGGCATCCGTATTGGTGTCGGCCATGAAGTAACCGCGCTGCGTGGGATCGAGCGACAGCTGGAGCACCTGGCCAGCCACGACGCACTGACCGGCCTGCCCAACCGCTACCACCTGCGACGCGAGCTGGAAGCTGCACTGGAACGCGCTGCGCGCGATGGCGGGGGACTGGCATTGCTCTACATCGACCTGGATGGCTTCAAGGCTGCCAACGACCGCTACGGGCATGAAGCAGGTGACCGCCTGCTGCGTGATGCCGCCCGCCAACTGCGCGACGGCCTGCGTCAGAACGACCTGATCGCCCGCGTCGGCGGCGACGAGTTTGTCGCCGTGCTGCCGGCCTGTACCAGTCCCAGTGATGCACTGAATATCGCCACAGCCTTGCGTGCGCGACTGGCCCTGTTACAGAGCCTTGGTAGCGATACCCCGCAGATCGACGCCAGCGTGGGCGTGGCCTGCTTCCCCGCCGACGGCAATGACGCCGACGCACTGCTGCGCCACGCCGATGCTGCCATGTATGCGGCCAAGGCGAAGAAGCGCCTTGCCAACTCAGCTTCAGATCGCGCCTCCAACCCGATTTCCTGATCCACGCTGTCTCTCCCTTGCAGAGGTGGCCTGCGTGGCGCAAAGATGACTCTGCCACCTCCCAACGGCCATTATCCCCGGGACCGAGCGCTGTGTTGCTGCAAGAGCGCAGCATTACCAGAACCTAGTCTATCTACGGAGTGGATTCTGCCTGCATAAGTGACGGGGATTTACTGGACTGACTGGACCTGGATCTGGGTGCTCGACGTCCGATTTCCCAACTCAATGATCTCGTCAGCATTCAGGTTGGCAACCTTGTCTTTGATCCTGGCAATGCCAAGGTGCTGCAGCTCAGGATTGCCCGCCACCTCATACGCCGAGTTCACACCGGCCAGGTTGATCTGAAGCATCGCCACCAGCAGCGTCTGCTTTTTCGCAGAGCTCACCGATTCAGTCATTCGGTTCCAGCTGGACTCAGCTGCGGCATCCGAAGACGCATCCAGGCGAATGGGCTCTTTGGCGCAGACGATACCTGTAGCCAGGGCGCTGATGATGAGAACAGCGAAAAGCGATTTTTCACAATGATCCTCCTTGAAGACTGGTCTGACGCCCATTCTGTATTACGCGCCTAGTTCCAGGGCATTTCGCCCTTGGCAACTTTGGCACTGAGCTCCAACGATGCTTCGCCTTGCAGACCCGGGTAGCGCTGCTTCATCGCCGCAATCAACGCCTTCGAGTCCTTGGACTTGGCAGCCTCTTCATCGAAGGCGCGAATGTAGTTGGCGGTGAATTCCACGGCAGCCAGATCCTGTGGCGCACCTTGCGCATAGTGGCCGGGAATTACCCGCGTCGGTGCCAGGTCCTTGATCTGCTGCAGCGCCGCCAGCCAATCCTGATGCGATTGTGGTGTCTGCGTATCGGCCATGAACACGTGCGAACCAGCATCCACCAACACCCCACCCATCACCGTCCTGATCGATGGCACCCACAAAGCCGTGCGCTGCGGGCTCGCTCCGTCCAGACCGATCACCTTCAACTCCTGCCCCTCCAACAGCAGGCTATTGCCCTGCAAGGGCGAAGGCACCAGCAACTGTTTGGGCGCATTGGCACCCAGCTGCGGCCCCCAGATCTTCAGCTTTTCATCCTTGCTGGCCTGGATATGCGCGATGGTCTGCGGCGTGGCCAAAACCTGTGCGTCCGGGAACGCGGCATGCAGCGTCTCCAGGCCGAAGTAGAAATCCGGGTCGCCGTGGCTGATGTAGATGGTGGTCAGTTTCTTGCCGGATGCCTTGATCAGCTCGACCAGCTTGGCCGCATCGGCGGTGGAGAACTGCGCATCGACCAGTACCGCGTCAGTTGCACCCGTGAGCAGTTCGGAAGACACCGCGAAGATGCCGCTGTCGCCCGGGTTGAACACCTCAACCTTGAGCGTTCGTTGGGCGGTTTGCGGGAGATCATCCGTTGCTGGCGTCGCTACCGCCGGAGCTGCCGTTGTGGCGCCATCGGCTGTCGACTGCTTCTCACAGCCTGCCAATGCCACCGTTAACGCCAGCACTGCTGCCGATGTTGTGTGCCGAATGCTTCTGCTACTCATTGCACTGCTCCAGCAAGCCAAAGACGGGTTTTCATTGTGCGCGGTGCATCCAGGAAACCACCCAGGACCCCGCTTCGGTGCCGATGCTGGCAAGAGCCCTGTTATTGGCATGTTAACGCGCAGCTCTAGCAACACAGGCGCCGCACCCAGCCGGCGCTGACAACCTTTCGGCATATCGATCACATGGCTGTACGCCCGATCCGGAAACACTGTACGCATGCGATCATCTCCTACCCCCCGATACCGCCGCGCGCAATGACCATCGAACAGCCCGATCTTGAAAGCGTCCACAACCAAGCGTACGCCGCAGTTGACGAAGGCGAACTGCAAAGCGCCACGCAGAATTTCGACGTATTGCTGCAGCACCATCCGGACAACCCTTTCTATCACTACATGCGCGGACTGGCGCTGAAGTACCAGATGGAATGGACCGGCTCGCTGCGCGACAACCTGCGTGCAATCGAATTGGCGGAAGCGTTCAGCCAGGCCCAGCACTGGAACGCGGCCATTGCCGCCACAGGTCTTGGCCAATGGAGCACGGCGCGTGAACTATGGGCAGCCTGCGACATCACCCTTCCAGAAGGTGACGGCCCCATCGATGCTGATTTCGGCGTCGCCGTGGTGCGATTGAATCCCTGGAGCGCCGGCGAGACAGTGTTCATGCGCCGCATCGACCCGGTGCGCGCACGCATCCTCAACGTGCCACTTCCGGAAAGCGGCCACCGCTTTGGCGACATCGTGCTGCATGACGGCGCGGCCACCGGCTCGCGTTTCGACGGCGAACGTGAAGTGCATGTCTTCAATGAACTGGAAAGACTGCAACCGTCCGAGTTCCAGACCTTCGTGGTGTTCGTGCGCGCGGACAGCCGCGATGATATCGATGCGCTGCTACGCGCGAGCGCACCGGGCATCGGTTACGCCGAAGACTGGACCAGCAGCATCCGTCACTACTGCCTGCGTTGCAGCTACGGCGCGCCGCATGACCATGCGCAGGAATCGAACGATGAGCTGGTCGAACAATGGCAGATAGAGCGCAATCTGGGCATTGCCGCGCAGAGCCGATTGTCGGTCGAGAAATTGTTGAAAGACTGGGCCGCCGGCCAACCTGGCCGTCACCTCGACGCCATCGAAACCCGTGAGTCTCCGCAACCGGTGCGCGAAGATGGCTATGCGTGGTGGCTGTCACCCGAGGATGAAGATGCGGATGAAAGCAGCGACGAAGAAGAGTAAGCCTCGGGCTTTGACGACGTGACGGCATCCCGCCACGTCGCTCTGACCATCAAGCGCCGGCCAGCACCGGCGCCAGCAGCCGGAACGTACCGGCATCGGCATCCATCTCCACCTTGCCGCCGACCGGAACGATGAACTGCTCCTTGATGTGGCCGATCATCGCGCCGCGATAGGCAGGGATCTTCAGCGGCAGGATGTAGTCGTCGAAGATCTGGTCCAGGGTCAACGAACCATAACCATCACCCGGCGAACAATCGGTGCACTCACCGAAGATGAAACCGGCGATCTTGTCCAGCGCGCCCATCAGCTTCAAGGTGCTGAACATGCGATCGATGCGGTACGGGGCTTCGGCGACGTCCTCCAGGAACAGTATCTTGCCACTGAAGTCCGGCAGGTAGGGCGAGCCCGCCAAGGCGGTCAGCACGGTCAGATTACCACCGATCAGTTCACCTTGCGTCTTGCCACCCCGAATCGTCAGCGTGCGGTTGTCGCGGGGCACCAGTTCGTCGTCGCTTTCGCTGCGGTTCTGGTACTGCATCAGCTCGCGTTTGAAGAACACGCGATCGAACTGATCGACGTTGAAGCGGTTCCAGCTGCCTGCGCCAATCTGCCCGTGGAAGGTCACCAGCCCGGTCTTGGCCTGGATCGCGCAATGCAACGCGGTGATGTCCGAGTAGCCAAGCAGCACCTTGGGATTGGCGCGGATACGGTCGTAATTGAGCAGCGGCAACAGCCTTGCTGCACCGGAGCCGCCACGCACGCAGATGATGGCCTTGATCTGCTTGTCGCCAAACATGGCATTCAGATCACCGGCACGCTCGGCATCGGTGCCGGCCAGGTAGCCATGGCGCGCGGCGTAATGCGCACCGGTCTTGACCACGAAACCCAGCGCTTCCATCGCCTCACGCGCCAGCTGCAGGCTGAGCCGCTCGCTGCTGGCTGAGGATGGACTGACCAGCCCCACCGTGTCGCCCTTGTTGAGGCCGGCCGCCAGCAGTTGCCCGCGTGTGGCAGCCATCGTCCCCTGCATGCCGATCAGCGGCACCGCCGCCGCCAGCGCCGTACCACCGATGAAACGCCGTCGATCCATGTTGCTGCCTGTTACCGGAATGTCAGTCCAAGAGTAACAGCGCACCGAGACGCCTGTAGCGCCCATCCATGCTCGGCTGGGGCTTTACCGGTAAGGCATCTGCCGAGCATGGCTCGGCACTACAATCAGGGGTTCCTTGGAAGGCCTCTGCCGCGCATGGCTCGGCATTACAGCTGTGGCTCGCTTACATGTTCCGACGGTACTCACCGCCCACGTCATAAAGCGCATGGCTGATCTGACCGAGGCTGTGGGTCTTCACCGCTTCGATCAGCGCTTCAAACACATTGCGGCGATCGCGCGCGGTCTTCTGCAGATAACCAAGCCCATGACCATCGTGCACCTCACCAGTCGAAGCCGCGCCTTCGATCTCATGTGAGTGCGAGGTCTCGCCTGCCGGTGCCAAGGCATTACGGTTGCGCTGCCAGGTGTGCACGTTCTCGATCTGCTGACCCTTCTCCTCCTCGGTCGAGCGGATCAGTTCGATCTCGGTCGCCACTTCGCCAGCATGCTCCTTGGGCAGGAACATATTGACGCCGACCAGCGGCAGGCTGCCGTCGTGCTTCTTGTGTTCGTAGTACAGCGATTCTTCCTGGATCTTGCCGCGCTGGTACATGGTGTCCATCGCGCCGAGCACGCCACCGCGCTCGCTGATCGCCTCGAACTCCTTGTACACCGCCTCTTCGACGATATCGGTGAGCTTGTCGACGATGAAGCTACCCTGCCACGGGTTCTCGCAGAAGTTCAGCCCCAGCTCCTTGTTGATGATCATCTGGATCGCCACTGCGCGGCGCACGCTTTCCTCGGTCGGCGTGGTGATCGCCTCGTCGTAAGCGTTGGTGTGCAGGCTGTTGCAGTTGTCGAACAGCGCATACAAGGCCTGCAACGTGGTGCGGATGTCGTTGAACTGGATTTCCTGCGCGTGCAGCGAGCGGCCCGAGGTCTGGATGTGGTACTTCATCATCTGGCTGCGCTCATTGGCGCCGTAGCGCTCACGCATCGCACGCGCCCAGATACGCCGAGCCACACGGCCAATCACCGTGTACTCCGGGTCCATGCCGTTGGAGAAGAAGAACGACAGGTTGGGCGCAAAGTCGTCGATCTTCATCCCACGCGCCAGGTAGTACTCGACAATGGTGAAACCATTGGACAGGGTGAAAGCCAGTTGGCTGATCGGGTTCGCGCCGGCCTCGGCGATGTGATAACCGGAGATCGACACTGAGTAGAAGTTGCGAACCTTGTGGTCGACGAAGTACTGCTGGATATCACCCATCATCCGCAGTGCGAACTCGGTCGAGAAGATGCAGGTGTTCTGCGCCTGGTCCTCCTTGAGGATGTCGGCCTGCACGGTACCGCGCACTGTGGACAGGGTTTCCGCCTTGATCCGGGCATAGGTCTCGGCGTCCACCAACTGGTCACCGGTTACGCCAAGCAGGGCCAGACCCAAGCCATTGTTGGTCGGCGGCAATTCACCGTGATACTGCGGACGGCTGCGGCCTTCGAAGATCTTAGCGATCGTCTGCTCGGCCTCGGCCCAGCGCGCGGGATCTTCCTGCAGATACTTCTCGATCTGCTGGTCGACGGCGGTGTTCATGAACATCGCCAGGATCATCGGTGCCGGGCCATTGATGGTCATCGACACCGAGGTGGTCGGCGCGCACAGGTCGAAGCCGGAGTACAGCTTCTTCATGTCATCCAGGGTGGGGATGTTGACGCCGGAATTGCCGATCTTGCCGTAGATATCCGGGCGCGGCGCCGGGTCTTCGCCATACAGGGTGACGCTGTCGAAGGCGGTGGACAGACGCGCAGCCGGCTGGCCAACGCTCAGGTAGTGGAAGCGGCGGTTGGTGCGCTCGGGCGTGCCTTCGCCGGCAAACATGCGGATCGGGTCTTCGCCGCTGCGGCGGTAAGGATAGACACCGCCGGTATACGGGTAGGAGCCGGGCAGGTTTTCCTTCTGCAGGAACACCAGCAGCTCACCCCAGCTGCGATAGGTGGGCGCAGCGATCTTCGGGATCTGCTGGTGGCTGAGCGATTCGCGGTAGTTCTCGACGCGAATGGTCTTGCCGCGCACCTGGTATTCATTGACCGGATCGGTGATCGACTTCAGCCGTGCCGGCCACTCGCGCAACAGGCGCAGCGCGTCCGAATCCAGCGACTGCACGGCGTCGTTGTAGCGCTGGCGCAGGGTGCGGATGCTGTTGTCGACGCCCGCATCGGTGAGTGCATCGCCTGCATACAGATCCAAGGCGCCCGGCTGGGCCGCATCACCCAACTCCTTCAGTGCTTGCCAAAGGCTCTGCGCACGTTCGGCCACCTCGGCCTGAGACTCGATGCGGGCATTGATGCTGCGGCCCTGCTCGGCGATCTCGGCCAGATAACGCACGCGTGCACCGGGTATCAGCACGGTCGCACGAGGTTCCTTCAACGTTGTATCGATCTGCGGCTGCAGGCCGGCGTCTGCCTTGGCCTTCTCGCGTAGCAGACGGCACAGGTTGGCGAACATCCAGCTGATACCTGGATCATTGAACTGGCTGGCAATGGTCGGGTAAACGGGCACATCCTCGTCCTTCATGGTGAAGGCGACGCGGTTGCGCTTCCATTGCTTGCGTACATCGCGCAGCGCATCTTCGGCGCCGCGCTTATCGAACTTGTTCAGCACCACCAGCTCGGCATAATCGAGCATGTCGATCTTTTCCAGCTGACTGGGTGCGCCGAAGTCGCTCGTCATCACGTACATCGGGAAGTCGACCAGATCGACGATCTCCGAATCACTCTGGCCGATACCGGCGGTCTCGACGATCACCAGATCAAAGTGCAGCGACTTCAGGAAGCCGATGCAATCACGCAGCACGGTATTGATCGCCGCATGCTGCCGGCGGGTTGCCATCGAACGCATGTAGACGCGTTTGGAGCGCAGTGAGTTCATGCGGATGCGGTCGCCGAGCAGCGCACCGCCAGTACGACGCCGGGTCGGGTCGACCGAGATCACCGCAATGCGCATCTGCGGGAAACTGGCGAGGAAGCGATTGAGCAGTTCATCAGTGACCGACGACTTGCCAGCGCCGCCGGTGCCGGTGATGCCGATGACCGGCGTCTTGCCGGCAGCCAGTTGCCACTGCTTGCGCAGCGAGCCCAGCTCGGCCTCGCTGTGGTTGCCATCCTCCAGCTGCGACAACACCCGGCCAATGCCGATCTCATCCTCGATCGAAGGTACATCCGGGTGCGCATCGCGGGCGGCATCTTCGCGGGCCTTGCCTGCGCGCGCCACCACGTCCTCGATCATCTCCACCAGTCCCATCTTCATGCCGTCGTTGGGGTGGTAGATGCGCTCCACGCCATAGGCCTGCAGTTCGCGAATCTCTTCCGGGGTGATGGTGCCGCCACCGCCGCCGAATACCTTGATATGGCCAGCGCCACGCTCCTTGAGCATGTCGACCATGTATTTGAAGTACTCCACGTGTCCGCCCTGGTAGGACGACAGCGCGATGGCGTCGGCGTCTTCCTGCAGTGCGGCACGCACCACGTCTTCCACGCTGCGGTTATGGCCGAGGTGGATCACTTCCGCGCCCTGCGCCTGGATCAGGCGGCGCATGATGTTGATGGCGGCATCGTGGCCATCGAACAGGCTGGCGGCGGTGACGAAGCGCAGCGGGGTGGTTTCAGGCTGCGCCTGCGGGAGCTGGGAGGCGGGGGTACTCATGGGCCGTGCAACATCCGGTTTCTATTGCAACCGATAATAGAACCGCCGCCCCCCGCAGGTCAGGTTGCAGCGCAGCGTGACCTTTTACGGGTTTGCGCTATCGATGGGCACAGCGGCCGCCGTTTTCGGCAAAGGGAGGTGCCAGCGCGGGTAGCCCAGCCTGAACATTCGCCTAGCGGGAATGGATTAGAATGGCGCATCCGCGACCCGTCACTGCCCCGACGAAGTCGCATTTTTTGTTTTCCGGCCAGCCATTTGGCTACACGATCACTGACGTTGTGGCAAACACGCCATCGGAGCCCGCATGTTGTTCGAAACCCTCGAGACCTCCGGCCATGAGCAGGTCCTGTTCTGCCAGAACCGCGATGCCGGCCTGAAGGCGATCATCGCCATTCACAACACCACCCTCGGCCCGGCCCTGGGCGGCGTGCGCATGCGCCCCTACGCCAACACCGATGATGCGCTGCGCGACGTCCTGCGCCTGAGCCGCACCATGACCTACAAGAACGCCCTGGCCGGGCTGAATGTGGGCGGCGGCAAGGCGGTGATCATCGGCGACCCCAAGACCGCCAAGAGCGAAGTGCTGTTCCGCGCCTTCGGCCGTCAGGTCGAGGCACTGGCCGGCCGCTACATCACCGCCGAGGACGTCGGTACCGACGTCAACGACATGGAAAACATCTATCTGGAAACCGGCTTTGTCACCGGCGTGCACCAGGTCCATGGCGGCTCCGGCGATCCGGCCCCGTTCACCGCCTACGGCGCGTTGCAGGCGCTGATGGCCTCGGTCAAGCGCAAGTTCGGCCATGAGGAAATCGGCAAGCTCAGCATCGCCGTGCAGGGCCTTGGCCATATCGGCATGGAACTGGTGAAGCTGCTACGTGAGCGCGGTGCCAAGCTTTACGTGACCGACCTGGACCCGGTGCTGGTGCAGAAGGCCGTTACTGAATACGGCTGCGAAGCGGTCAAGCCCGATGCCATCTACGACGTCGCCGCCGACGTGTTTGCGCCATGCGCGATGGAAGGCGCCATCGACATGAGCACGCTGGAGCGGCTCAAGGCCAAGGTCATCTGCGGCACCGCCAACAACCAGTTGGCCAGCCATGCCGTAGGCGATGAGCTGTACAAGCGCGGCGTGCTGTGGGCACCGGACTATGCAGTCAACGCCGGCGGCGTGATGAATGTGTCGCTGGAGATCGACGGCTACAACCGTGAGCGCGCGATGCGCCTGATCCGCAGCATTTATCACAACCTCGGCAAGATCTTCGACCAGTCCGAGCGCGATGACGTCTCGCCGCAGCGCGCGGCCGACCGCATCGCCGAAAACCGCCTGGAAGCGATCGGCAAGCTGAAGATGCCCATGGGCCGTTCAGTCCCACGCATGAACCGCCTGCGCGGCGAGTAAGCCCAACGGTAAAAGCACAGAAGGCGGGCGATCCCAACGCCCGCCGTCGGCCCATCATACAACTACAACCCCGGGCGGGTCAGAACGCCAGCTTGAGACGCAGCGCTACCTGTCGGTTGTCACCGCGCGGACCGAAGCGCTGGTCGTAGCCCAGCGACAAACGGGTATTGCGAGCCAACCACGAGTCCACCGACAGGCCGAACAAGCCTCCCGAACGCGATGGTTGCAGGCCGGCAATTGGCGCCCAGGCATCCAAGCCGACGAAGCTGGCATCCAGGCTCAGACCATTGCCACCCAGCGCCTGCTGCCATTCCGCATAACCATTGAAGGCCACCCGCTTCCACTGGTACTGGCCACGCAAGCCAGCCAAGGCCTGCACCCGGCTGCTGCTCCAGTCATCGGCGCGCAAACCAAAGCCGTAGCCACCCTGTTCGTGGAAGCCATCGCTGTCCACGCGGGTGTAGTCCGCGCCAAGGTAAGGCGTCAGTTGCGCACTACCGCGGCCCAGACGGTAGCCGGCCTCCACGCTGCTGGACAGGAAGTTGCCCTGGTAGCGGGTGTGCACGCCGGCGCGCTCGCTACCCAGCAACAGGCCCCGATCCAGCTCACGCTGATACTGACCGAAGCCCGCCTGGCCCAGCACATAAACTGCTCCCGACGACCAACCCGCATAGAGCTGCGACTGGGTCTGGCGATCGCGGCTGCGCCCCTGGCTTGCCTCAACCATGCTGTTGGTGCGGGTCTGCCCGAACGCGACACCCAACACCGCTTTTCCAGAATGCAACGCCTGACTGCCCATCATCCAACCGCCGACGTTGTAATCACTGCCCAGGTAACCACCTTGGCCGCCGTTTCCAAGCGAGCGCATCCAACTGCTCTGTACAGTCGTATCGGCCCTGCTTTCAGCCACCTGTGCCGACAATGCACGCCGACTCATGTCGATGCTGTCGAAGGTCATTGCAGTTGCAGCAGCATGGGCCTGTCCGGACAGGCTGTCCAAGCTGCTGCGCAAGCCCTGCACACCGCCATCCACCTGCTGCAAAGCCGCTGCTGCCGCGCCGAAGTCACCGGCCCGGCCGAGGATGTCGCCATCAAGCTGATCGAAAACCTGCTCCACGCGCACAGCCGATGCCATCGTGCGGGCACTGCTCGCACTGCCAACAGCTGCAGTCACACTGATCCGGTCGATATCAAGCCAGGCGGTGTTGGCGTCGTAGCCGTAATCGGCCTGCAGCAGGCTGAAACCCACGTTGACGGGCACGATCACCGGCTCACTGAACTGCCCCGTGAGGCCACCATCAGCACGTACCAGGTCCTGACGTACGCCATCTCGCGGCACATAACCGCTGATCGCATTGCCCAAGGTCAAGGTGCCATCCAGGGAAGCGGTACCCGTAACGTGAAGTGCATTGGCACCCAATGACGTATATATCCTGCCACCGGCCTGCTGCACGTAATTGCCTTGGATGGTGGCGGTGCCGCTGTCACCAACCACGATGACAATCCCGGCATTGTCGACGTTGCCGATCACCCGACTGTCCCGCACGAATGTCAGGCTTGGGGGAGACAGCGAAGTTACGGGGCTGATGCTGACGTTGGATCTGATTGAAGCGCCGTCTTCCAGAAAGATGTTGCCCCGCTCGATTCGCGTATCACCGGAATAGGTGTTTGTCCCCGATAACGTCAACGCCCCCCGTCCGCGCTTGATCAATCCACCCGCGCCCGAAATGTCGTTGCTCCATACCGAGCCCAGTCCCATCATGGAGACGTCGGCCACCACATCGCCCCAATCAAACCTGGCCGGTCCTTTGATCGCCTTGCCGATATTGAGCAGGCCATAGCCAAACACGGCATCCGGCCCCGCCGCCCCCAGGTCGGTGGCGGTACCGAGCAGAGTCTGCCTGACCAGATCATTGTTGAAGTAGGGGAAAGCCTCCCAGACCAGCGCCGCTGCGCCGGATACCAGTGGCGCGGCGTAAGACGTGCCGCTGCCGTAGTAGTACTTCAGGTCGCCAGCCGTGCTTTCCTTGCCGACAAAAGCCACCGTACCCGGGGCTACCAGGCAATAATTCTTGGCCACGCCACAAGCGTTGGAATAGGACGCCAGCTGGGTAGGCTTGGCGGTATCCAGCGCGGCCACCGCCAGCCAACCCTGCTCCAGATCCGCCGCCTCCAACGCGCCGTTCACCCCAGGCTGGCTCGGAAGTGCCGCCATGTCCGACGGGTTGGGTTTGGATTCGTTGCCGGTGGCAAAAATCACCAGACCATCATTATCTCTGATGAAAGGACGGTATTCGGCGGCGATCTGGGCAGTCACCGTAGGCCGGGTCCAATACAGGCCGCCCCAGGAATTGTTCATGATCCGCACACCGTCGCTGATCAATTGGTTATGGATATCGGTCATGCCCAGCGAGCCGGTCACCTCGTTGCCGTTGCCGGAACCGTCATCTTTGGGCGACTCATCGGCAATGATGCGTACCGAGACGATTTCCGCCCCCGGGGCGATACCGCCCGGCCAGCTGCCGGCGGCATTGCCTGCGGCCAACTGCGCCACCGTCGTGCCGTGCCCCACCACATCGTCGATCGCCAGATTATTGGGCGGTGACCTGACGGCGTTGTAATTGGCCACCACCCGTCCGTCCAGAGTGGGATGGTTGCGCATCACCCCCGAATCGATCACACCGATACGGTAGCCCTTGCCGGTCAGGCCTTTTTCCTTTGCTGGGCCTGCGTTGGTCAATGCCAGGTGCGCATCCCATGCCGGCTGCGGCGTGGTGGGTGCTGGCGGCGTTGTGGGAACGGTGGGCGGCGGATCCGATTTGGTACCACTGCCCCCGCCACATGCCGCCAACCCCAGCGCCAAGGCACTGGCCAATGTGTTGCGCACTACGATCCTGCTTTCCATACCTTTCCTCTCCATGTGGCATGCCCCCAGTTCAGGTACTACTGCGTTTCGGTCCGTGATCGCTCACCTTCTATACTGCGAAGGCAAGCAAAGCTCCCCGGGATGTGCCGTTGGTCCAATAGGCCAGATCCTGCGGACATCCGATAATCGCCGCTAGATATAACCGAGATTGCCCATGTCTGACATAGTCATCGCCGCCGCAAAGCGCACTGCCATTGGATCCTTCCTTGGCCAGTTCAACGGCGTCCCCACCCCGACCCTGGGCGCCACTGCCATCAGCGCCGCCATGGCGCAGTCCGGCATCCCCGCCGCGGACGTGTCCGAGGTCATCATGGGCTGCGTGCTGCCGGCCAACCTTGGCCAGGCGCCCGCACGCCAGGCAGCGCTCGCCGCCGGCCTGCCGACCAGCGCCGGTGCCACCACGCTCAACAAGGTCTGTGGCTCGGGCATGAAAGCCATCATGCTCGGCCATGACCTGATCAAGGCCGGCTCGGCCAGCATCGTGGTTGCCGGCGGCATGGAATCCATGTCCAACGCTCCGCACATGCTGCCCAACTCGCGTACCGGCAACCGCTACGGCAACTTCCAGGCAGTGGATCACATGGCATGGGACGGCCTGACCAATCCCTATGACGGCCAGTCCATGGGCGTGTTCGCCGAGGCCACCGTGGCCAAGTTCGGCTTCACCCGCGAAGAGCAGGACGCCTACGCCATTGAATCGGTAACCCGCGCACAGGCCGCGCAGGCCAACGGCGCGTTCAACGATGAAATCGTTGCGGTCAAGGTGGCCACCCGCAAGGGCGACGTCGAGTTCAACCAGGACGAGCAGCCGGGCAAGTCCGACGTCAGCAAGATCCCGACCCTGCGCCCGGCGTTCAAGAAGGATGGCAGCGTCACCGCCGCCAGTTCTTCCAGCATTTCCGACGGCGCCGCAGCGCTGGTGCTGCTGTCCGCCGACGATGCTGCCAAGCGCGGCGTGCAGCCGCTGGCACGCATTGCTGCACACGCCACCCACTCGCAGGAACCGGAGTGGTTCACCACTGCGCCGATCGGTGCGATCAGCAAGGTCCTTGAAAAAGCCGGCTGGGCCATCGCCGACGTCGACCTGTTCGAGATCAACGAAGCCTTCGCCGTGGTGGCGATGGCACCTATACGCGAGCTGGGCATTCCACATGCCAAGATCAACGTCAATGGTGGTGCCTGCGCACTGGGCCATCCCATCGGTGCATCGGGTGCCCGCTTGGTGGTTACGCTGGTAAATGCATTGCGCACGCGCGGCCTCAAGCGTGGCATTGCATCGCTTTGCATCGGCGGCGGCGAAGCAACTGCCATCGCCATTGAATTGATTTAATTGAAAAATTTCAGATAATTAAAAACCTGAATGCGGGACCGCTTGACAGTCGAAATGGGCTTGTCATCATGTTCCCGGCGCGCAATGGCGCGTTGCCTAATTTCACGACGAGGATTCACAAATGAGCATCAACAAGCTGCTGATCGCAATGACCCTGGGTCTGGCCCTGACCGCCTGCTCGAAGCAGGAGCAGGCTGCTGACGCCGCCGCTGCCGCTGACACCGCTGCAACCGAAGCCCAGGGCGCTGCTGACGCTGCTGCCACCGCTGGCGCTGCTACCGCTGACGCTGCCCAGGCTGCTGCTGACACCGCCGCCACCGCTGCTGACGCTGCTGGCCAGGCTGCTACCGACGCTGCTGCTGCCACCACCGACGCTGCTGCTGCCACCGCTACCGACGCTGCCAAGGCTGCTGAAGACGTTGCTGCACAGGCCAAGGACGCTGCTGAAGAAGCCAAGAAGTAATAACTTCTGCTTCCAAGCTTGTCTTGAAAAGCCGCTGGTTCGCCAGCGGCTTTTCTTATGGGCCGGGTTTGCTGCGGCAGTGCCGCAAATCGCTGCAAACGCGCCTTAGCGTGTCGCCTCGCCTGCCTGCCCACACAACACGCTGAGCGGCCGGCAGCCAAGCAGTGAGGACTACTGCACTGCCCCGTCGCCGCATAGCTGCTGCATTGCTTAACCGCGTGATGTGGTCTTGACGTGATCTGAATACGCCAGCCTCTAGGGTGACCAAATTGGTCCGACTCAGGAGAGTGCAATGAAGCTGTTTGTCCCCGTACTGACCGCAGGCTTGGCACTGGCTTTGGCTGGCTGCAATGACCCTAACGCCGAGCAGGCCAAGCAGGACGCAGCCGCTGCTGCAGACCATGCCGCCGATGCAGCCAAGAACGCAGCCGAATCCGCTGCCGATGCAACCCGCGATGCCGCCGATCAGGCCGCAGCGGCAACCCGTAACGCCGCCGCAGAATCGCAGCAGGCCTTGGATAACGCCGCCGATGCCACCGCCAAGGCTGCCGACGACGCCTCGGTCGCGGCCAAGGACGCTGCCGCTGATGCCAGCGCCGCTACCGCCGAGGCGGCACAGAAAGTTGCCGACCAGGCCCAGGATGCAGCCAAGCAGGCGCGCGAAAAAGCAGACGCTGCCAAGCATTGATAGACTTCTCCACGCAGCTGCCATCCCGATGGCAGCTGCGTGTCGCTCGCGCTGGATGCGTGATGCCACAGGGGCCGGATGCACACCACATCTGGGAAGGCATGTGATCACGTACGCGTAGGCAGCACGTGCGTATCATCTCGATCGTGCAATCAAGGGCCGGATGCGGAAACACACGGGCAGTAAATTCGCGCTGATATTTTCGGCGTTGGTGTTCGTCGCCATTGGCATCGGTGTATTCGTCGGCGCGCGAAGGTTCATCGCCGATGCACGGCTGGTCGCCCATACCCACGAAGTCATCAGCCGGATTGATGAGATCCAGTCGATGGTGCTCGATGCCGAGTCGGCCGAGCGCGGCTACCTGCTGACCGGCAGCCAGGCCTATCTGTTGGACTACCAGGTGAGCGTGGAACGACTGCCACTGCTGCTGAGCAGCTTGTCCAAGTCGGTCCCCGACAATCCCGATCAGGCACACAACGCACTCAAGCTCAACGAGCTGGTGAACAGGCGCCTGCAGCAGATCCAGAATGTCGTCGATATCTATGACGGACAAGGCCTGGATGCCGCACGCGCGGCAATCAACCAGAGCGCATTCCGCACCACCAGCGCCATCCGCGAGCAGGTGCGGACCATGGTCGAGGAAGAACACGAGCGACTGGTAGACCGCGCCGCCAGCTCGCGCCGCAGCGCCGACCTGCTGCTGGGGCTCGCCTTTGCCGGCATCCCCTTCGGCCTGGCCGTGGTCGCATCGGTCTACGGCATCCTGCTGTCCGAACTGCGACGCCGCACCCGCGCCGAGAAGCGCGCAGCCAGCGCCAGCCAGCAACTGGCCGGCAACCTGGAACAGATCGAACGTTCCAGCGCCGACCTGCAGACCCTGGGCCGCTATACCGGCCTGCTGCAAAGCTGCGCCAACCCGGAAGAAGCCCTGGAAATCAGCGCGCGCACACTGGAAGCGCTGATGCCCAATGTCGCCGGTTCGGTCTATCTGCTGCGCGCGTCCAATGACCGTGTCGAGAACATCGTCAGCTGGGGCAAGCCGTTAGTGGAAACCAGCGCATTCCTGCCGCCCAGCGATTGCTGGGCGATACGGCGTGGGCAACCGCATGTGATCGACGATCTGCTGCGTGATGCCAGCTGCCCGCATATCAGCCGGCCTGAGCACGGTCAAAGTGTGGCCACCGCCTGCATCCCGATGTCGGCACAAGGCGTGCAGATTGGTTTTCTATTTCTTTCCGGTGCTGGCCCTGGGCCGCTACCGCGCTTGAACATCGCCGAATCGGCGGTGGAACAGCTGTCGCTTGCACTGAGCAACCTGCGCCTGCGCGAGTCACTGCGCCTGCAGTCGATCCGCGATCCACTCACCGGGCTGTACAACCGCCGCTATCTGGAGGAATCGCTGACCCGCGAAATCGCCCGCTGCGGCCGTCGTGACTTCCCGTTGTCGGTGATCATGCTGGATGTGGATCACTTCAAGCAGTTCAACGATACCCACGGCCACGGCGGCGGCGATGCCTTGCTGGCGGCCATCGGCCAATTGCTGGGCTCGCGTCTGCGCGGCGAGGACATCGCCTGCCGTTATGGTGGCGAAGAGTTCACCGTGATCCTGCCGGAGTCGGACAGCAGCAATGCCCTGCGTCAGGCCGAGGAACTGCGCCTTGCCCTGTCGCAGATGAGCGTGCCGTTCTCCGGCAAGACGCTGCCGCCGATCACCATATCGCTGGGCGTGGCGACGTATCCGGTTGATGGTGTGGCTGGCCTCACCCTGCTGCGCAAGGCCGATGCCGCGCTGTACCGGGCCAAGCGCAGTGGCCGCAACCAGGTGCTGCGCTTCGACCCTGCGCTGGATGGTGCCGGTTGATCACGGCTGCGGCGAGGCGCGTTGCAGGAAAGCCGTGAACGTAGACAGCTGCCTTACGCGGCGGCCTTGATTCTGCAGTTGCGGGCTTGCTCGCGACTGCAATCATTGTCGGCTTCGCGACTTACGCCGCTCCCACAAGGCAACGCCTGCAAGCCGGCATTCTGCGGTTGCAGGCCGACTCGCGACTGCATTGCTGCCGACTTCGCGGCTTACGCCGCTCCTACTGGCATAGCGCGGGCCAGGATGTCGGCGAACGGTGCATCTGCCTGTAGTTGCCCATACACCGGCTGCGATTGGCGCAACCGCGAACGTACGAAGGTCTGCGCCACCGGGCTGTCCGCGCGCAACAGCATCGCCGCCTGCAACAGCAGCGCGATATCCACCACCAGCGTGCGCGCATCGGCCTGCAGCAACTCCGTTCCTTGCAGCCGCTCCAACAGCGCCTGCAGCGCCTTGTCGTAGTCATCATCGCGACCCGCAACCTGCTGCAACTCGGCCAGCAAGGCCACCCGCGTTTCTGGTTCGCGCTGCAAGGCACGCAGCACATCAAGGCACTGCACGTTGCCGCTGCCTTCCCAGATCGAGTTCAGCGGTGCCTGCCGGTACAGCCGTGGCAGCATCGACTCTTCCACATAGCCGGCACCGCCCAGGCACTCCTGCGCTTCATTGACGAAGCCCGGCGCACGCTTGCATATCCAGAACTTGCCGATGGCCGTGGCGATGCGCGCGAACGCCGCCTGCTGTGGATCCTGCGGCGCGGCATCGACTGCGCGGGCCACGCGCATTGCCAAGGTGGTCGCCGCCTCCGATTCGATCGCCAGGTCACTCAGCACATTGGCCATCAACGACTGCTCAACCAGCAGCTTGCCGAAGCTGCGCCGATGCCGCGCATGATGCAACGCCTGCGCCAAGGCCATGCGCATCTGCGCGGCCGAGCCCAGCATGCAATCCAGCCGGGTCAGCATCACCATCTCGATGATGGTCGCCACGCCACGCCCCTCGTCGCCGACGCGCCGCGCCCAGGCGCCACAGAACTCCACCTCGCTGGAGGCATTGGCCCAGTCACCGAGCTTGTCCTTCAGCCGCATCAGATGGAAGTTGTTGCGCCGCCCGCAGGCCAGCCGACGCGGCATCAAAAAGCAGCTCAATCCACCCGGTGCCTGCGCCAGCACCAGCCAGCCATCGGACATCGGCGCGGAGAAAAACCACTTGTGCCCAATCAGGCTGTACTCGCCCTCGCCCGCCAACGGTGTCGCCATGGTCGTGTTGCTGCGCACATCGGAGCCGCCCTGCTTCTCGGTCATGCCCATGCCGAGGGTGATGCCCGGCTTGTCGCCGATAGGTACATCGCGCGCGTCGTAGAAAGGTGCGGCTGCCTTGCTGGCCCATTCGGCCAGCGCAGGCTCCTGGCGCAGCACCGGCACGGCGGCATGGGTCATGGTCAGCGGGCAACTGGTGCCAGCTTCGGCCTGATGATGCAGATAGCTCAGCGCCGCACGCGCCACATGTGCGCCGGGCTGCGCCGAACGCCAGGACAACCCGGCCACGCCACGGGTTTTCGCCGTGGCCATGAGCCGATGGTAGGCAGGATGGAAATCAACGGTATCGATCCGATTGCCGTGCGCGTCGTGGGTGCGCAGCAGCGGGCGCTGTCGGTTGGCATCAAAGCCAATGCGGTACAGCTCGCCACCGGCCAACACGCCGTAGTGCTGCAATGCCCCAGCAAAGGACTCAGCACCTTCGCGTTGCACGCACTGCTGCAAGACCAGATCGTCGTGCCACAGATCGCGCTCGGCAAACGGTGGCGGCTGGTTGTCGACGACGTGGGTTTCAAACGGAGGCGGCTGCGGCTGCATGGCGGCGACTCGGGGAGGACCGCCCTTGATTCTGCCGCAAGCACCCGGCGTGCGCGCGCTGCTCAACGATTCTGCGCGACCTGGGCCAGCGCGGCGATGAATTCATCCTGCAGCGCGAGCTTGCCAAACAGGCCATGCTGGGTGCCGCTGAGCACCCGCAGCATATGGCCACGACCGCCGGGCATACGTCCCATTGGCTTGAACAGCAGGTCCCGGCCATTGGCGATCCAATCGTGATCGGATTGGAAGATCGGCGTCAGCCAGCGGCTCCAGAACTGGTACAGCCACACATGTGCCTTGCGCTGGTGCTGGTAACGCGCCAATGCAGCATCAATGCTCTGCTCCGCGCGCAAGGCATCGCGCAGCGCCATCGCGTCCATCAGCGCCATATTGACGCCCTGCCCCAGCTGCGGGCTCATCGAGTGTGCTGCGTCACCGGCCAATACCAGGCGGCCGCGGTACCAGCGCTGCATCACCGCATCGCGGTAGCTGGCGCGGGCCAGCTGCGCCTGCACCGTTACCCCGGCCAGCCGCTCGCGCGCTTCCGGCCAAAGCGTGGTGATCTCATCCAGCCACGGCTCCAGCCCATCGCGCTCCCAGGCTTGGAAACCATCGCGCGGCAAACTCCAGAAGAAGCTCAGGCGTTGCTCGCCGTCGCCCGGGCGCGTGCCCACCGGCAGCAGGCCGATCATCTTGCGCGCGGCCACATAGCGTTGGCGCAGCTCGTCGCCATGCGGCCAATCGCCGCGCGGCAGCAGGCACCACAGCGCCCCCCAAGGATAAATGCGATCCAGCTTGGTGCCCTGCACCTGCGCGCGCAGCCCGGAGCCGGAACCGTCGGTGGCGATCACCAGATCAAACGGGCCATGCCAGCGCCCGTGCTGGTCCTGCACGCGCTGCAACGTGTCATCGATAGCGCTGATGCGGCTGTCCACCTGCAGCGACGGGCCGGCATCCCAGGCGGCATCCAGCAGCGAGAACAGCGCCCCGCGCTGCATGCCCACGCCACACAGGCGTGCATCCAGCCCGGCGTAGGTCATGTCCATCACCGCGCGACCGCATGGGGTCTCGCCGTACAGGCGGCGCACCACCGCGCCGTGCTCCAGCACCTGCGGCATCAACTGCATCTGCCACAACGCCTGCAGGCCACTGGGCTGCAGCAGGAAGCCCGCGCCTACCGGGCCCGGCGTTGCGGCCTGCTCGAACACCTGCACCCGGTGCCCATCGCGCGACAGCAGCACGGCCAACGCTTGGCCGGCCGTGCCGTAGCCGACAATGGCGATATCCAATGTCTTGCTCATTACAGTCCCTCCCTGGGCGACTGCATCCTTAAAAAAAAACCCCGCCTAGGCGGGGTTTTTCCGCACATGCGGGTCGATCACTCGACCGGCATGATGTTCGAAGCCTGGGCACCCTTCGGGCCCTGGGTCACGTCATAGCTGACGCGCTGGCCTTCCTGCAGGCTGCGGAAGCCCTTGGAATTGATCGCAGAGAAGTGCGCGAAGACATCGGCGCTGCCGTCCTCCGGTGAGATGAAGCCAAATCCCTTGGCGTCGTTGAACCACTTGACGGTACCGTTCGGCATGGTGATGCGAGACCTTGTTCGATGAATGGATTGATGCACGCTGAATGAAGCGCACTGGCGGAGTATGCAAACCTTAAGCCGGGATGACAATCACCCCCGGGCCAATTCACCCACCAAAGTCGGCAAACCGGACGAAGCTGCCTCCACATTGGCCAAAACCTCGGCCATGGTGATCTCCGCGGCGTCGCCGCAGCCAGCCGCCCAATTGGCGACAATGGCCAGACAGGCATATTCCAGCCCCAATTCGCGCGCCAGCCCGGCCTCGGGCATGCCGGTCATGCCCACCAGATCACAGCCATCACGGCGCATCCGGGCAATTTCGGCGTTGGTTTCCAGGCGCGGGCCCTGGGTAGCGCCGTAACAGCCGCCATCCTGCATCGCCACACCCTTGGCTTTGGCCGCCGCCAGCACCTTTGCGCGGAACGACGGGGTGTAGGGATGGCCGAAGTCGACGTGCAGAACCTCGCTGCCCTCCTCCTCGCTGAGCGTGGAAATCCGACCCCAGGTGTAGTCGATCAGCTGGTCCGGGCAGGCCAGCACGCGCGGGCCGAAGTCGTCGCCAATGCCGCCTACCGTGTTCAAGGCCAACACTCGGGTTGCGCCCAGCTGTTTGAGCGCGGCCAAGTTGGCGCGGTAGTTGATCTTGTGCGGCGGGATCGAATGGCCTTCGCCATGCCGGGCCAGAAACGCCACGCGCTGACCGTTCAACAGGCCAACCCGGACAGGGCCGGAGGGGGCGCCGTAGACGGTTTCCACTTCATGGGCCTGGACGTCGTCCAGCGCGGCCAGCTTGTACACGCCGGTGCCGCCAATAACGGCCAGGGCGATAGGTTCCATGTTCATTCCTGATGTTCTCGTTGGGCACGCGCAAGCCACGCCCTTGGCGTGGCCCAGCCGCGATCAAACCAATAGCCGATGCCGATGACCAGCATCGGCAACCGCTATTACTGCTTCATTGCGTAGATGGCCGGCAGCGAACGCAGCGATTCGTTGACGTCCATGCCGAAACCGAACACGAAGCGGTCCGGCAGGTCGATGCCGGCATAGTCGGCCTTGACGCCCGGCAGCGCACGGTCGTGCTGCTTGACCGTCAGCACGGCGATGCGCACGTCGGTTGCGCCCTGCTCCAGGCACCATTCGCGCACACCCTGCAAGGTAAAGCCTTCGTCCAGGATGTCGTCGACCAGGATCACCCGGCGGCCAAACAGGGCCGACACCGGGCGGTGCTTCCAGACCAGCTCGCCACCGGTCTCGCCGTGGTAACGCGAGGCCTGCATGTAGTCGAACTGCGCATCCTGGCCACGCGCGCCCAGCTCCAGTGCCAGCTGGCCGGCGAACGGCAGCGCACCATTCATGATCGAGATGAACACCGGCACTTCGCCCTTGTAGTCACGCGCGATGGCGTCGGCGATGCCGGCGATGGCGGTGTCGATGGCGGGGCGGTCGACCAGCAGGTCGGCCTGGGCCACGGCTTGTTCAAGAGTGAGTTTGGACATCAGGCGGTTCTTCCAAGGTTTTCAAACAGATGATTACGAGTATCGGCGTGGCGGGCATCGGCCAGCAGGCCGCCCCAGCCCATCGCCCCGCGGCCGATCAGGCTCAACAGGGCGGCGGTGTTCAAGCTGCGACCGGTCACGGCCTGCAGTGATTCTTCGACCAGCTCCGGGTGGCAGACCAGCACCACGTCGCAGCCAGCATCCAGATGCGCATCTACGCGGGCCTTGACCCCACCGGCGGCGAACGAGGCCGCCATGCCGATGTCGTCGGAGAACACCACGCCACGGAAGCCCATCTGCTCACGCAGGATCTGGTTGATCCAGCGCGGCGAGTAGCCTGCCGGCTCCGGCGCCACCTGCGGGTAGATGACGTGCGCCATCATCACCGCATCGGCGCCAGCGGCGATGCCGGCCCGGAACGGAATCAGGTCGTGCGCTTCAATTTCGGCCAGCGGCCGCGGGTCCACCGCGGTATCCACATGGGTATCCTCGCGGACCGTGCCATGGCCGGGGAAATGTTTGAGCGTGGCAGCCATGCCGACCGAGTGCATGCCGCGCACATAGGCAGCGGTCAAGGCGGCGACGACCTGCGGGTGTTCGCCAAAGGCACGGTTGCCGATGGCCAGGTTGCCATGGCCCACGTCCACCACCGGCGCGAAGCTCAGGTCCACACCACTGGCGCGGATTTCACTGGCCATCAGCCAGGCGTGCTGCTCGGCCAGCGCCAAGGCACCGTCCGGATCGCGCGCATACAGTTTGCCGAAGCCTTCCAGCGGCGGCAGATCGGCATAGCCATCGCGGAAACGCTGCACACGCCCGCCTTCCTGGTCCACGCTGATCAGCAGCGGACGTACGGTGGCAGCGCGGATCGCCGCGGCCAGCTCGACCACCTGCGCCCGCGAGGCGAAGTTGCGCTTGAACAGCACCACCCCGGCCACGGCGTCGTGCTGCAGCCAGTCACGCTCCTGGGCAGTCAGTTCAGTGCCGGCAACGCCGATCAAAAGCATGCAAGGACTCCAATCCACCGCAGACTGCGGTGTAGCGGAATATTGTCGCAGATGGCGCCCGCCGCGTCAGAGCCCTCGTTCAGACGCTGCAGCCATCCGGGCCGCAGGCCTGTTCATCCTGGCTGGCGGCACCTGACGGTGCTTGTTCGGCCGCGATCTTGCGCAGCACGTCGGCAAACACTTCCGCCGGCTGCCCGCCCTGCACCGCGTACTGGCCATTGATGACGAAGGTCGGCACCGATTGGATGCCCAGCGCCTGGGCCTGGCCGATGCCGGCCTGGACCTGGGCCAGACCTTCGTCAGAAGCCAGCATCGCCTGCACGCGCTCGGCCGGGATCTCGCCCGCCTCGGCGGCGGCAATCAGCACCTGCGGGTCGGCCAGGTTGCGGCCCTCGGCGAAGTGCGCACGGAACAACGCCTCAGCAACCTGCTCCTGCACCCCGTACTGACCGGCAAGCCACATCAGCCGGTGCGCCAACAACGTGCTGACCTTGACCTGACCCTTGCTGAAATCCATCGGCAGGCCCTCGGCCTGGGCGGTGCTCTGGGTCTGCGCCAGCATCTGCCGGGTACGTTCGGCGCCGCCGAATTTGGCAGCGTAGGCTTCCAGCAGCGGCACCGGGGTGGTGCCGGCATCAGGGTCAAGCAGGAACGGATGCCAGCGCACCTCGATATCGGGCACATCGGCGCCCAGCAGCTCCAGACCGCGCTGGAAGCGATGCTTGCCTATCCAGCACCAGGGGCAGACAACGTCGGACCAGATATCGATGCGCATGCGGGTTCCTAATATCCAATGTAGTGCCGAGCCATGCTCGGAAGGGGCCTTGCCGGTAAATCCGGAGCAATGCCCGGTCATTTGTGACGGACGCCATACCGGCGAAGCCCCTGCCGAGCATGGCTCGGCACTACAGGTTCTTCACCACTGGCTGTACGGCTTCGATGCCAAGGCCAGATTGTAATAGCGCAGTTCGTCGGTCACTTCGGCACCTGCCCAGTCGGGCTTGGCGAACACCTGGTCGGCGCTCTCCAGCTCCACTTCGGCCACCACCAGCCCGGTGTTATCGCCGAGGAATTCATCCACTTCCCACAGCAGGCCGCCGTGCTTGACCAGGTATCGACGTTTGTCGATCAGGCCGCCAACACACAGCGCCAGCAGCTCACGCGCCTCGTTCACCGGCACTGGGTACTCGAACTCCTGGCGGGTGTGGCCGAGCTCGCGCGACTTGATGTTCAGGTAGGCCTCGTCGCCCTGGATGCGAACCCGCACCGAAGCCTTCTGCGCGCCGCTGTCCATCGCCGCCGTATCGTTGATATAGCCCTGCGCCATCGGGATGACGGCGTGCGCGTCGGCACGCCAGTCATCGCAGGTGACGAGGAACTTGCGTTCGATCTCGATACCCACCGCTTACCTCTTCTCGAAGACGGCAATGCTTTCCACGTGTGCGGTGTGCGGGAACATGTCCATCGCACCGGCCGAGACCAGAGTGAAGCCGCGCTCATTGACCAGGTAGCCAGCATCGCGTGCCAGCGAACCCGGATGGCAGCTGACATAGACGATGCGCTTGAACTGCTCCAGCGGCAACTGTTTGAGCACATCGATCGCGCCCGAACGCGGCGGGTCGAGCAGCAGTTTGTCGAAACCCTGCTTCATCCACGGTGCTTCGCTTTGATCCAGGGTCAGATCGGCGGCATAAAACTCGGCGTTGGCCAGACCATTGCGCTCCGCGTTTTCCTTGGCACGGGCGACCAGTCCCGCCTCGCCTTCAACGCCCACCACTTCGCGCACGCTGCGCGCCAGTGGCAGGGTGAAATTGCCCAGACCACAGAACAGGTCGAGCACGCGTTCGTCAGGCTGTGCATCCAGCAAGGTCAGCGCATGCGCGATCATCTGCTGGTTGAGCTTGGCGTTTACCTGGATGAAGTCCAGCGGGCGGAACGCCAGTTCCACATCCCACTGCGGCAACGCAAACGACAGCGCAACGCCTTCGGCCGGCCACAGCGGCGCCACGGTATGCAGGCCGCCGGACTGCAGGTAGATGGCGAAGCCATGCTCCTGGCCGAATGCGATCCACGCCTGCTTGTCAGCGTCGCTGAGAGGTGCCAGATGACGCACCGTCAAGGCGATGGCGGCATCGCCAGCGATAAATTCGATCTGCGGGATATCGCGCTTGCCATCCAGCGTTTCGATGAAGGCGGACAGCACGCCGACCTTGCTGCCGATCTCCGGGATCACCGTCAGGCACTGAGACAGATCGGCGACGAAACGCGGATCAAGTTCGCGGAAGCCGACCAGCGTCTTGTCCTTCTTCTCGACGCGACGCACCGAGAAGCGCCCCTTGCGGCGGTAGCCCCAGCTGTCACCCACCAACGCCGGCAACACCTCGCCCGGGCTGACGTGACCGATGCGGGTCAGGTTGTCGGTCAGCACCTGCTGCTTGGCGACGATCTGCTGCGCCTCTTCCAGATGCTGCAGCACGCAACCAGCGCACACGCCGAAATGCGGGCAACGCGGCTCAACGCGGTGCGGCGAAGCCTTGAGCACTTCCACGGTCTTGGCTTCGTCGAAATGGCGGCTCTTGCCGGTCTGCTCGGCCATCACCGTTTCCTGCGGCAGGGCACCGTTGATGAAGGTGACCTTGCCACCCTCGCCTTCGCGGCGGGCAACACCACGGCCGTCATGGCTCAGGTCGAGGATGTCGGTCTGGAACGGGGTCTTGTCTATGCGGGGGGATCTGGATCGGGCCACGTGGCAACAGGCTGCGGGCAAAAGGGCGGCCATTGTCGCAGATGCTTAACGTGAACACCCCGATGACTTGCAGATCGCTGTGCCATCGCTAATATGCGGGCTATAGCTGACATGGAGGCAGCAGATGAATACGCATCACCAAGGAAACCTGCCGCGCCTGCTGTTGGTCGAAGACGACATGACCAGCCAAGGCTTCTTCCAGTTTGTGCTGGAATCGCTACCGGCCAAGGTTGATATCGCCGACACCTGCGCAAGTGCGCTGCGTTTGGCACAGAGCACCACTTACGATCTCTGGCTGCTCGATGTGAACCTGCCTGACGGCAACGGTGCCAGCCTGTTGCGCAGCTTGCGTGAACGCCATCCGCATACCGTTGCACTGGCGCACACCGCAGATACCAGCCGGGAAATGCAGACGACGCTGCAACAAGCCGGCTTCCAGGAAACCCTGGTCAAGCCGATCAGCCGCGATGCGCTCCTCAAGAGCGTGCGGCGTGCGTTGGCCAAATCCACTGTAAAAGCCGACGGCACCTTTGCCGAGGCAGCGCTGGACTGGGACGAATCCGCCGCAATGAATGCCCTGAACGGGCAACAGGCGCATGTGCGTGCACTGCGCGAGCTGTTTCTGTCCGAGTTGCCTGGCACCCGCGATGCGGTCAGCCATGCACTTGAAGAACATGACGACAAAGCCCTGCATGCACAGTTGCACAAGCTGCAGGCCAGCTGTGGCTTTGTTGGCGCCTCGCGCTTGGCGGTTGCGGTGCGTCAGCTGAATCACGATCCGGCATCAATGCAGGCGCGGCAACAATTCGGTAGCGCCGTCAGCGCCTTGCTGCGCTGATCAATTGCAGACTGCGCCCGTGTAGTTCCGAGCCATGCTCGCAGAGGCTCTACCGGGAAAGCATCTTGCCGAGCATGGCTCGGCACTACGTGGTTGGATTTTGCGTAAAGCCTCTTGCCGAGCATGGCTCGGCACTACATGGTTTGGATTCTGCATAAGGCCTCTGCCGAGCATGGCTCGGTACTACGGTTGCTAACGGGCCAGTTCGCCCAGCATTTCCCAAGATTTGAGCCCGCGACCGCCTAGGTGATGCAGCAGCACCGCCCGCATCTGCAGGCGCAGGCTGGCGACATCGCTGCTGTCAGGCTGTTGATCCTCGGCCAAGGCCAGCAGCGCGCTGCCGGTGACCAGCGCGCGCCGTTCATTGTTGCGCTCGCTCAGCAGGCGTAACGGTCCCTGCAGCGGATCCAGCCGATAGCGCGCGGCCGGATCGATCGGTTCGCCATCGGCAGCACAACTCCAGTCGAAACCAAAGCCCAATGCGTCGAGCAGGTCACGCTCGAAGCGCCGCAGTGACCACGCCAACGTATCAGCCTGACCAAGCTGCGCTCGCAACTCGCCGTAAGCCACATACAGCTCAGGCAACGGGTCCTGCCGCGGGGCCAAGCGCATCACCAGTTCGTTGATATAGAAGCCGGCCAGCATCGCGTGGCCGTGCAGACGTGGTGCCACGTCCTGGCTCTCGGCACGACGCAGCTGCGCCAACTCACCGGTTTGCTGCGCGTCAAAACGAATCGCCTGCAGAGGCTGCAGGGCCGCGCGCAGCGCCTGCTTCTTCGGCCCTTGCACGCCGCGTGCGAGCAGGCCCAACCGGCCGTGCTCCAGACTCATCACCTCGACCAGCAAGCTGGTTTCGCGCCAGGGCCTGGCATGCAGCACGAAAGCGGGCTGGTCTTCGATGCGCATCTAAGACTGGGAATCAGGAATGGAGATTCGGGAGCCGGAACAGCCGGCGACCCTGACCTTGCCACGCTTCGCCTGAGTCGGAAAGCCGCGGCGGCTTGTCGCTATCGCAGCGCAGGCTTTCATCACGCCCCCTGGCCAGCAACCAAGGAACAACGGGAAATCGCGAGTGTCTGCAGAACCAGGCTGCTTCATCCCCGATTTCCCCCCCGATCCCCGGACTGAGACTTACTGCTCGCCGTAGCCGAAGGCCTTCAGCGCGGCCTCGTCATCGGACCAACCTTCGCGCACGCGCACCCACGTTTCCAGGAATACCTTGGCACCAAACAGGCGTTCCATCTGCAGACGCGCCTTGGCACCGATTTCCTTCAAGCGAGTGCCGCCCTTGCCAATGACAATCGCCTTCTGGCCTTCACGCTCGACCCAGATCACCGCGCCGATGCGCAGCAACGCGCCGTCTTCGGCGAAGCGTTCGATTTCCACAGTGGTGGCGTACGGCAGTTCTTCGCCAAGCTGGCGCATCAGCTGCTCGCGGACCAGTTCGCCGGCAAGGAAGCGCTGGCTGCGGTCGGTAATTTCATCTTCGCCGAACATCGGCGGGCCTTCCGGCACCAAACCGATCAGGTCGCGCACCAGCGCTTCCAGACCGTTGCGCTTCAGCGCCGAGATCGGATGCACAGCGGCAAATTCGCGGCCAACGGTGATCTCCTGCAGGAACGGCAGTAGCGCGCCCTTGTCCTTCATCCGGTCAACCTTGTTGACGATCAGCACCACTGGCACGCCTGCGTCACGCAGCACGTTGAAGGCCAGGGTATCTTCTTCGTCCCAGCGACCAGCTTCGATCACCAGCAGGCCAACGTCCACGCCTTCCAGCGACGCACGCGCGGCACGGTTCATCACCCGGTTCATCGCGCGCTTCTGCTGGCGATGCAAGCCGGGGGTATCAACCAGCACCAACTGCCCTTCCGGATAGGTGGCGATGCCAAGCAGACGGTGGCGAGTGGTCTGCGGACGGTTGGAGACGATGCTGACCTTGGCGCCAACCAGTGCATTGGTCAGGGTCGATTTGCCAACGTTGGGGCGGCCAATGACCGCGACGCTGCCACAGCGATGAGAGGTGGTGTCGTTCACTTGGAATCCAATTGCTCTATTGCGGCGGCTGCCGCCTGTTGTTCGGCCAGCCGTCGCGAAGTGCCTTCGCCTTCGGTACTTACGGCAGGGTCAGCCACGCAACAGCGCACATGGAAGTGCTTGGCGTGGTCGTCGCCGGTCTCCGATACCAGCTCGTATACCGGCAGGGTCTTCTGCCGGGCCTGCAACCATTCCTGCAGGCGTGTCTTGGGGTCTTTCTCGGGCTTGCCCACCGGCACTGCCGACAGCGAGGCCTCGAACCACGGCATTATCCGCTCGCGGCAGACTTCGAAACCGGCGTCCAGGTAAATGGCGGCAACCACCGCCTCGAAGGTGTCGGCGAGGATGGAGTCGCGGCGATGGCCACCTGACTTCATCTCGCCCGGGCCCAGCGTCAAGCGTTCACCCAGCTCCAACGTGCGCGCGATCACCGCCAACGCTGCCTCGCAAACCAAGGCCGAGCGGGCACGTGTAAGCGCGCCTTCGTCAGCCTTAGGCCAGCGCGTGAAAAGCGCTTCGGCGATCAGCATGTTGACGATGCTGTCGCCCAGGAACTCCAGGCGCTCGTTATGCGGCGCACCGGCACTACGATGGGTCAGGGCCTGCTTCAACAGACCCTGATCCTTGAATGGATGACCGATCAGATCACCCCGTTGGAACATTCTATTCACTACCTGTCCGGTTAAGATCCTGAGATGTGTTGAACTTACCCACCACATCAAGGTTGCCAATCATTTCGCGACGTACTTCGTAGCTGACGACCATCCGCAGGCCGCCATCGGTGCGCTCGATCTTCAGATCGCCCGGTTTCACGTCATCTGCGTAATTCATATCCATGCGCTTGAAGAACAACTCCTGCACCTTGGCCGGATCGAGGCTGCCCGAACCAGGCTCTGCGGCAATGCTCTTGAGCGCGGAACGTACGGAGTAATACTCCTGGTACATCGGGAACAGCTTCATGCCGATGTAAAGCCCGAAGCCCACCACCGCCAACACCATCAGGAACGAGGTCAGCGTCATACCTGCTTGTTTGTGCTTCATTGCGATCTCCCCAGAAACGCGTTGTCCACTCACTGAATGCCCGCCCCGATACGTGACGGTTCGAAACTACCCTTGCAGAACCAGCCTTCACAGTTCAGCCAGATCAGGAACGCCTTGCCACGCAGATTCTCTTCCGGCAGGAAATGGGTCTGGGTCCAGAAGCGACTGTCCTCGCTGTTGTCGCGATTGTCACCCATCACGAAGTACTGGCCTTCCGGCACCACCCAGTCACCCTGGCCACCCGGGTTCGCACGCCCCAACAGTTCCAGCACGGTATGGCTGCGGCCCGGCAGCTGTTCGGTCAACAACGACGCGCCGGTCATTTCGGAACCAGGGCCCTTGCCGACGTACTCGCCGCGGTCTTCGTAGACCATCGGCACGCCGTTGATCGACAAGGTATCGCCGTGGAAACCAATGCGGTCGCCCGGCAAGCCAATCACGCGCTTGATCCAGTTCTGATCCGGCGCATGCGGCGGCTTGAACACCACCACGTCGCCGCGCTTGGGCTCGGCCACCGGGATGATCTTGGTATTGGTGATCGGCAGGCGGAAGCCGTAGGAGAACTTGTTGACCAGGATGAAATCGCCGATCAGCAGGTTGGGCATCATCGAGCTGGAGGGGATCTTGTACGGCTCGGCCACGAAGCTGCGCAGGATCAACACCACCGCTAGCACCGGGAAGAACGCGCGCGAGTAATCCACCACCGCCGGCTCCTCGCTGTCCAGCAGGCTGGCCGTCTCGGCACGACGCTTGCGCAGGTACAGTTTGTCCAGCAGCACCACCAGGCCGGAGCCCAGGGTCAGCACAACCAGGATGATTTCAAACCATTTCATTCAAATTCCTTCGGAATGAGACTGGTGATTCAAGGTTGGAGATCCGCAACAGTCAGAGCGTACGCCGCTCTTTCCAATCCCGACCCCCAACTCCCGAATCACTGTTACTTGTCCATCTGCAGCACAGCAAGGAAGGCTTCCTGCGGGATTTCCACACGGCCCACCTGCTTCATGCGCTTCTTGCCTTCCTTCTGCTTCTCCAACAGCTTCTTCTTACGCGAAATGTCGCCACCATAGCACTTGGCCAATACGTTCTTGCGCATGGCTTTGACCGTGGTACGGGCGATGATCTGCGCGCCGATCGCAGCCTGGATGGCCACGTCGAACATCTGCCGGGGAATCAAATCCTTCATTTTTTCGCACAGCTCGCGGCCACGGCGATCGGCGTGGCTGCGGTGGGCGATCAGCGACAGCGCATCAACCTTGTCACCGTTGATCAACACGTCCAGGCGCACGAACGGGCCGGCCTCGAAGCGCACGAAGTGGTATTCCAGCGAGGCGTAGCCACGGCTGACCGACTTGAGCTTGTCGAAGAAGTCCAACACCACTTCAGCCATCGGCAGCTCATAGCTGATCTGCACCTGGCTGCCCATGTAGTTGATGCCGATCTGGCTGCCGCGCTTCTCTTCGCACAGCTTGATGATGCTGCCGATGTACTCCTCGGGGGTGAGGATGTTGGCGCGGATGATCGGTTCGCGGATCTCTTCCACCTGGTTGACCGGTGGCAGCTTGGCCGGGTTGTCCATCATCACGATGGTCCCGTCGCTCTTGAGCACCTCGTAGATCACCGTCGGTGCGGTGCTGATCAGGTCGAGGTTGTACTCGCGCTCCAGCCGCTCCTGCACGATTTCCATGTGCAGCATGCCGAGGAAGCCGCAGCGGAAGCCGAAGCCCATCGCCTCGGAGCTTTCCGGCTCGAAGCGCAGCGCGGCATCGTTCAGGCGCAGCTTGTCGAGCGCTTCGCGCAGGTCCGGATAGTCCTCGGCATCGACCGGGAACAGGCCGGCGAACACGCGCGGCTGCATTTCCTGGAAGCCGGGCAGCGGCTCGGACGCCGGGTCAGCCATCAGGGTCAGGGTGTCGCCGACCGGCGCGCCGTGCACGTCCTTGATGCTGGCATTGATCCAGCCCACTTCACCGGCACGCAGCGCAGGCATTTCCTTACGCTTGGGGGTGAAGACGCCGACCTTGTCGACCAGATGCCAACGGCCGGTGGACATAACCTGGATCTTGTCGCCGGCCTTGATCTGGCCCTGCATCACGCGCACCAGCGAGACCACGCCCAGGTAATTGTCGAACCAGGAATCGATGATCAGCGCCTGCAACTTGTCGCTGCCACGATCGGCCGGTGGCGGGATGCGGTGCACGATGGCCTCCAGCACCTCCTCCATGTTCAGGCCGGTCTTGGCGCTGACGGCAACCGCATCGGAGGCATCGATGCCGATCACCGCCTCGATCTCGGCCTTGGCACGGTCGATGTCGGCGGTGGGCAGGTCGATCTTGTTCAGCACCGGCACCACTTCCAGGCCCTGCTCGATGGCCGTGTAGCAGTTGGCAACCGACTGTGCCTCCACGCCCTGGGCCGCATCGACCACCAGCAGCGCGCCTTCGCAGGCGGCCAGCGAGCGGCTGACTTCATAGGAGAAGTCGACGTGGCCGGGGGTATCGATGAAGTTCAGGAAGTAGGTCTGGCCGTTGCGGGCCGTATACGGCACCGACACCGACTGCGACTTGATCGTGATGCCACGCTCGCGCTCGATCGGGTTGTTGTCCAGGACCTGCGCTTCCATTTCGCGCGCGGTCAAGCCGCCACACAACTGGATGATGCGGTCGGCCAGGGTGGACTTACCGTGGTCAACGTGGGCAATGATGGAGAAGTTGCGGATCATCCGCATCGAATCATGTGACATAGGTGGCGGCGGCGGCGCTGCGTCGTCAGGATAACGGGCCATTATCGCATGCCGGAGCCAAGCCCCGCACAGGGTTTGGCCGGCAGCTGAACGAAAGGAGCCGCCCGAAGGCGGCTCCCGTTGCTATCACAAGGTCTGGCGGGCTTATTCGCCGGCGCGGACCGGGACGAAGGCGCTGTTGGCGCCGGCGCGGACCAGCAACATGACCACGTCACCCTTCTTGTAGCCGGCCAGCTCCCGGTTCAGGGCGGCAACGCTGCCCACCGGGGCGCGCCCGACCTGCAGCACCACCATGCCCGGGGCCAGACGCGCCTCGCGGCCCGACTGGCTGTTGACGCCGGTGATCCGCACGCCCTCGCCCGACTCCAGGCCAAGCTGACGACGTTCGGCGGCTGTCAGATCGGCCACCTCCAGCCCCAGCAGGGCGTTGGCGCCGGCCTGAGGCTTGGCGTCATCTCCAGCCGCTGCGGTGTTACCCGGCCGCGCCGCATCTTCGGCCAGCTCGCTCAGGGTAACAGTGATCTCGCGCGGCTTGCCGTCACGCAGGATGCTCATCCGCACCTTGCTGCCCGGCGGCATGGCGCCAATCATCGGCGGCAGCTCGCTGGAGGTATTGATTTCGGTGCCGTTGACCGCACGGATCACGTCACCCACCTCGATCCCGGCCTTGGCCGCTGCGCTGTCGGGCACCATCTGGTTCACCAGCGCACCGCGGCTGTCAGGCAGCTTGAAGCCCTGCGCGATGTCGCTGGTCACCTCACCGACCATCACACCCAACTGGCCGCGGCTGACCTTGCCGGTCTTCTTGATCTGCTCGACTGCATTCATCGCCAGGTCGATCGGGATCGCGAAGCTGATGCCCATATAGCCGCCGGAGGCGGAGAAGATCTGCGAATTGATGCCGACCACTTCACCGCGCGTATTCAGCAAGGGGCCACCAGAGTTGCCCTGGTTGATCGCCACGTCGGTCTGGATGAAGGGCACATAGCGCTGCTCCTGGCCACCGGTATTGCGACCCAGCGCACTGACGATGCCGGCGGTAACCGAATGGTCCAGGCCAAACGGCGAACCGATCGCCACCACCCACTGGCCGGGCTTGAGCGAGTTGGAGTCACCTACGCGCACGGTTGGCAGGTTCTTGGCCTCGACCTTCAACAGCGCCACGTCGTACTGCGCATCGCTGCCGACCACCTTGGCAGTGAACTCGCGGCGATCACTCAAGGTGATCTTGACCGACTCGGCACCATCAATGACGTGGTGATTGGTCAGCACATAGCCGTCATTGGAGATGATGAAGCCCGAACCCATGCTGCGCCCACGCGGACCGCTGTCCGGACCTTGCTGACCCGGCCCCGGCATCTGGAAGTCCGGACCGAAGAAACGGCGGAAGAACTCCGGCATCTGGTCCATGTCCGGGCCCTGCTGGGCAACGCGCGGATTGCGGCGTGCGCCGATCACGGTATCGACCTTGACCACGCCCGGGCCAACCTGGTCGACCAGTTGGGTGAAGTCAGGCAGGCCCTGCACCAGCTGCGGCGCGGGCGCGGCACGGGTAGCGGCCACCTGTTCGGCCGGTGCATTCGGGGCCGGGCTCTGCGCGCAGGCCACCAACGGCAGGGTCATCGCCAGCAGGCCAAACACCTTGTTTTGGATACGTGGGGTCATCAGCTTCGAACCTCCAATTCAGTCAAAGCGGGAAAGAACAGCCAAGCCCGGTACGCCCAATCGCAGCGCACAAACCTGGAATCCGGGGAAACCGGCCGCCCTGAGGCGGACGACCGGCAAGCAACACTCACTGACGCGGCAACAGCCTGCGCGACTCGGCATCGTCGGCACTTTGTGCCGGCATGCGCGGTTCAAACGGGTAGAACGTCGCCCCGCCCTGCTCCTGCGCCGGGAAACTGGCGTTGAGCGCCCCCTGCGACAGCGACGGCGCCACCGTCGAGCGTGGCCATGGCCGTGCATGCAGCACGCCATTGCCGGTGGCAAACGGGTCCTGGCGCAACGCTGGGGTTGCCGGCAGTACCGGCGCGGAAGCAATCGCCCGTTGCGGCTCGGCCATACGCGCGGTACCGGCCCGTGCTGCCTGCTGGGTACGGGTCGCGCTGCCGCGACGGGCAGTGGCATCCTGACGGCGGGTCACTGCGGCAGCAACTGCAGGAGCAGCAGCCACCAGCCCAGCGACATTGCCAGCATCAGCCGAAGTCGGCACCGCAGGCTGCGCCGGTGCAGGCGCTATTTCCGCCGTGGTCGCAATGACCGGCGCTGGTGTGCTGGTCACCGGCAGCTGCTCGCGTGCCATGAACAAGGCAACCGCAGCCACCGAGGCGGCCAAGGCGGCACCGCCACCCCAACGCCGCCAACCCGTACGAGCTGCGCGTTGCGGCGCGGGCGCAGCAAGCACCGGGCCGTTCTGGCGGGCCTCGGCATCCACTGCCTGCCGTACCCTCGCACTGAAATCCAAGGGCGCCGGTGCGCAGGCCTGGCCACGCATCACGTCGCCCAGAACCTGCCAGCGTTCCTGGCAGGCCGAAAGCTCGCCGTCGTGTTCCAAGCGGCGCAGCATGAAGCGCGCCTCATCGGCGGCCAGCTCACCATCCACCAGCGCCGACAACTGCTGGCGGTAATGCAGTTCAAATTTATCCGGCGCAGCACCGGCCGACACCGGGTTACGGTCTTGCGGGTTCATACGCGACTCCGTTCACGGGTAGCGCTGGGGGTATCCAGCAAGGGACGCAGCTGTGCATCGATGGCCTCGCGGGCACGGAAGATCCGCGACCGCACCGTGCCGATCGGGCATCCCATTTTCTGCGCGATATCCTCGTAACTCATGCCTTCCACCTCTCGCAACGTAATGGCTGAGCGCAGCTCTTCGGGCAACGCATCAACCGCCTTCATCACGGTCTGTTCCAGTTCCTGGCGCATCAACTCACGCTCGGGCGTGTCGTTGTCGCGCAAGCGGACCCCACTGTCGAACTGCTCGGCATCACCGATCTCGATGTCGTCGGTGGGGGGGCGCCGGTTGTGTGCTGCCAGATAGTTTTTTGCGGTATTCACTGCGATCCGATGCAACCAGGTATAGAACTGGGCGTCGCCACGGAAATTCCCGAGCGCACGGTATGCGCGCACGAAAGTGTCCTGGGCCACGTCCTGACATTCACTCCAGTCGGCGATGTAGCGCCCGATCAACGCGATGATCCGATGCTGGTACTTGCGTACCAACACATCGAACGCCGCGCTTTCGCCGCGCTGCACACGCCGGACCAGTTCCAGGTCCAGCTCCTGCGGTGTTTCAACCTCGGCCATAACGGGCCGCACTCCTGTCAGCCCAACCGACGTCGGGCATTAAGACCGCTGTTCGCGGCAAAAGTTCAGCACCCTGTCCCAGCGGCACCGCACCAGCTTTTAACTCCTGTTCGGCTAACCTGCAGGGACGCTGACCAGATAAGCACAACACACTTCCTGACATTGGGATTTGACGGCAGGGAAACAACCTCTGGATCATAGCGGCCTTCTCCATACACAACCGGATGGAACGTCCCATGCTCTCAGGCTTCGACGGGCTCCGCTTCAATCATTGGCAAACCGAGCTGCGCGAGGATGGCGTGGCAGTGCTCAGCCTCGACCGCAAGGACAGCCCGGTCAATGCCATGTCGCAGGACGTGCTGCTGGAACTGGGCGATATCGTCGAGCGCCTGGCCATCGACCCGCCCAAGGGCGTGGTGGTGCGTTCGACCAAGGCGGCCGGCTTCATCGCCGGTGCCGACCTGAAGGAATTCCAGGAATTCGACCGCCGCGGCACCGTCAATGACGCCATCCGCCGCGGCCAGAGCGTCTACCAGAAGCTGGCCGAACTGCCCTGCCCCACTGTTGCCGCGATCCACGGCCACTGCCTGGGCGGCGGCACCGAGCTGGCGCTGGCCTGCCGCTACCGCGTGGCCTCCAACGATCAATCCACCCGCATCGGCCTGCCGGAGACCCAGCTGGGCATCTTCCCGGGCTGGGGCGGCAGCGCGCGCCTGCCGCAGCTGGTCGGCGCGCCGGCCGCGATGGACATGATGCTGACCGGCCGCACCCTGTCGGCCTCGGCCGCGCGTGCTATCGGCCTGGTCGACAAGGTCGCCGCCCCGGCGGTGCTGGTCGATGCGGCCATCGCATTGCTGCAGACCGGGGTAACCCGGCCGTTCAAGCAACGCGCCACTGCCTGGGCCACCAATACCTTCCTGGCCCGCAAGATCCTGGCCCCGCAGATGGCCAAGCAGGTCGCGCGCAAGGCCAAGAAGGACCAGTATCCGGCGCCCTACGCGCTGATCAGCACCTGGGAACGCACCGGTGGCAGCCCGATCCAGAAGCGTCTGGATGCCGAGCGCCGCGCTGTGGTCAAGCTGGCCAGCAGCCCGACCGCGCGCAACCTGATCCGCATCTTCTTCCTGACCGAACGGCTCAAGGGTCTGGGCGGCAAGGACTCGGGCATCAAGCACGTGCACGTGGTCGGTGCCGGCGTGATGGGCGGCGACATCGCTGCCTGGGCGGCCTACAAGGGCTTCAATGTGACCCTGCAGGACCGTGAGCAGCGTTTCATCGACCCGGCCATGACCCGCGCGCAGGCGTTGTTCGACAAAAAGGTGCGCGACGAGAGCAAGCGCCCGGAAGTCGCCGCACGGCTGAAGGCTGACCTGGCCGGTGACGGCGTGGCGCTGGCTGATCTGGTGATCGAAGCCATCATCGAGAACCCGGAAGCCAAGCGTGCTCTGTACCAGACGCTGGAGCCGAAGATGAAGGCCGATGCACTGCTGACCACCAATACCTCCTCGATCCCGTTGGTCGAGCTGCGTGACCACATCCAGCGCCCGGCGCAGTTTGCCGGTCTGCACTACTTCAACCCGGTCGCGCAGATGCCGTTGGTGGAAATCATCCACCACGATGGCATGGCGCCGGAAACCGAGAAGCGCCTGGCCGCGTTCTGCAAGGCGTTGGGCAAGTTCCCGGTGCCGGTGGCCGGCACCCCAGGCTTCCTCGTCAATCGCGTACTGTTCCCGTACATGCTGGAAGCCGCTACCGCCTATGCCGAAGGCATCCCCGGCCCGGTGATCGACAAGGCCGCGGTGAAGTTCGGTATGCCGATGGGCCCGATCGAACTGCTGGACACAGTCGGCCTGGACGTGGCCGCTGGCGTTGGCAAGGAACTGGCACCGTTCCTCGGCCTGCAGATCCCAGCCGCACTGGCGACCGTCGAGCCGAACAAACGCGGCAAGAAGGACGGCCAGGGCATCTACAAGTGGGAGAACGGCCGCGCTGTGAAGCCGGAAGTCGCCAAGGACTACCAGGCGCCGTCGGATCTGGAAGACCGTTTGATCCTGCCGCTGCTCAACGAGGCCGTGGCCTGCCTGCATGACGGCGTGGTCGCCGATGCCGACCTGCTCGATGCCGGCGTGATCTTCGGCACCGGCTTTGCCCCGTTCCGTGGCGGCCCGATCCAGCATATCCGCGCGACCGGCGTGGACGTGCTGGTTGAGAAGCTGAAGACCCTGCAGGCGCGGCATGGTGATCGCTTCGCGCCGCGTAAGGGCTGGGACATGCCGGAGCTGCGTGAGCCGGTGGCTTGAGTTTTTGCTGATTGGTTGATTGAACGAAAAACGGAGCCGAAAGGCTCCGTTTTTTTTGTTTCACCTGTAGTGCCGAGCCATGCTCGGCAGGAGCCTTACCGGCACGCGCTCCAGGTTGTGGGAGCGGCGTCAGCCGCGAAACCACAGATCAATCACATTGCAGTTGTTCCGGCAATTCCAGCTTCGCGGCTTACGCCGCCCCCACAACCAATAACCAACAAAGAAGGCTGATGGATCAGCGGCAAAGCCGCTGCCGAGCATGGCTCTGCACTACCTCTAACGGTGCACATGGCCGTGATGGCCTTGATCATCCGGCCCGTGCGCATGACCTTCATGATCATGATCGCCACCACCGGCCTTCTTGTCGGCACAATCATCACCACAGTGATCCGCTTCAACCTGCACCGTCACATGGTCGATATCAAACTGCTCGTGCAGCAGGTCCGCCAGCTGTCGACGCAATACATCCGGTGCCTGCCCATCATTCATCACCACATGTACGGTCAATGCAGGCGTGCTCGATGCCAGCGCCCATACATGCAGATCATGGATACCGGCAACACCGGCATGACCGCGTAGCGCCTGCTCGATATCGGCCAGCACCACGCCCTTGGGCACACCTTCCAGCAACACGTTGATCGCATCGCGCAGCAGCACCCATGTGCGCGGCAGCACCCACAGGCCGATCAGCACGGCCAGGATCGGATCCACCAGGGTCCAACCGGTGAAGTGGATGATCAGGCCGCCGGCAATCACTGCCACCGAACCGAGCATGTCACTCCAAACTTCCAAGTAGGCGCCCTTGACGTTGAGGCTTTCACCGCTGCCAGCACTGAGCAGGCGCATCGCGATCAGGTTCACCACCAGGCCGAATGCAGCCACCCACATCATGCCGGTGGAGGCGATGTCCTGCGGCTGCTGGAAGCGCTGCACGGCCTCGAACAGGATGTAGACGCCGACGCCGAACAGCAGCAGGCCATTGGCAACCGCGCCCAAGGCCTCCAACCGCGCATAACCGTAGGTGCGCTTGGCATCGGGCGGACGCCGACTCAGGCGAACGGCGGTCAAGGCGATCATCAGGCCGATCGCATCTGTTGCCATGTGCGCGGCATCGGACAGCAGCGCCAGGCTGTTGGTCCAGAACGCGCCAATGACTTCCACCACCAGATAGGCGGTGGTCAGGCCCAGCGCCCACCACAGTGGTTTCTCGTGGCGGATTTCGCTGGGCAGATGGTTGTGGTCGTGACTCATGGCTGGCTCCTAATGGCGGGGCCAGCTTAGTCAGCCTGTGGCGGCGGAGACTATTACATCGCCGCCGCCCGGTTCAGTGATCAGCGTGGTCCGAGCACCGTCTGCATGTCATCACCCTGCGGCATGCCCGAGCGCATCTGCACCGTGCCGTCTGCATCCTTGAACAGGATGCCCGGCGTGCCCTGGAAGCCCAGGTCCAGCATCAACGCCTCATTCGCACGCAGCTTGGCCTGCACCGCCGCCGGCACGGTCGCCAGCGGCTTGATGCCGCCCTTGGCGAAATCACGCTCGTTCTGGATCAGTGCCTGCTCCGGCGAGGCTGCGCCCAGAATCGCGGCGGCCTTGTTGGCACTGTCCTCGCGGATCACGCCGACCAGGATCTGCCGGATCTGCACCTTGCCTGCGGCTACCCAAGGCTGTGCAGCTTCCCAGAAGCGGTTGCAGTACGGGCAATTCGGGTCGCTGAAGGAATAGATGACGCGCGGCGCATCGGCCTTGCCATCGCGCACCCAATGGCTGGCCTCGACCTTGGCCCAGGCCTGCTGGCCCATCGGCCCGGATACCAGCTCCTTGAGCTTGGCGGCGCTGACGTCCTCACCCTTGGCGTTCACCAACGTGCCAACCACCGCGTACTCACCATCCTTGGACACATACACGCCCAGCGGACGCTGGCCGGCGACGCCGGCATAGCCGGTCAGGCCAACCGGCGTTTCGAACGTGCCCATGAACTCCACGCCCTGCGAGCGCAGGGTCTTCACTACCGCCGGCTCACTGGCCGCAGCCGGCTTTGCCGTAGTAGCCGCCGGGGCAGTGGCAGTCTGTGCGCAGGCCAGCGGCGTCAGCGTCATGGCGGACAACAAAAGCAACATCGAACGGGTACGCATCATCGTGTGTCTCTTTCAGGAAAGGGGTTATTGCATTTCGCGCAGACGCGCTTCCAGCGTGGCGCGCGACAGCTCGCCCATGTGCACATTGCGCAGCCGCCCATCGGCGCCGAAGAACAACGTTGTCGGCAATGCGCGGGCGCCGGTCTGCTGCATCACCCGCGACTCGAAATCCAGCAGCACGTTGCCCAACTGCATGTTCTCGGCACGCAGATAGTCGGCGACCTCATCGCGGGTTTCACCTTGGTTGGCGAACACGAACTGCACCTGCGGGTGCGCCTGCTGCGCCTGCGCCAGCACCGGCATCTCGCGCCGGCAAGGCCCGCACCAGGTCGCCCACAGATTGATCACGGTTGGCTTGCCGGCAAATGCAGCCAGCGGTGCCTGCTTGTCCTGCATGTCAACCAGCACTGCGTCCGGCAACGGAATGGATGAGCGCTGCATTGCAAACAACGCCATGCCGCCGATTGTCCAGAACGCCGCACCGGCAGCCAGGCCAAGCAACACCGGCTTGCGCAGGATGCGTTGGCGGGTCTTCCACAGCGCGTAGGCGGCGGCGACCAACAGGCCGGCCCAGATCGAATAGCCACCATCGCCCAGACGAATGATGGACAGCGGCTGCGGCAGATAGTCGCCAGCATGCAGCACCACGTGCCCCAGACGTGCGCCAAGCAAGCCCAGCAGAAACGCGTCTAGCACCACCGCACCAGCACGGCTGCGCATTCCATCGGCAGCAGGTGCCAATGCACGCGCGAAGAACCAGCCAACTGCCAGCGCCAACAGTGCAACCACGGCCATCAACGGAAATGGACCGGCGCTGATCATTTAGCCAATTCCGCGGGACTCAACACAAGCAAACTTGAACAAACAGTGAATTCAATTATCAACACAAAGTCCTCAAAATCCGGTTTTTGCTGCCGATACTAATCGGCTGCCTCTTGGCACTTTACCGGTCGTACGCATGAATATCGTCCCTGCTCCACCCCCTGACACCGACAGCAGCGCGCTGGCAGATGCCTGGAAATACAGCCTCGGCGCCGCCGGTACCGAGGCAAGCCACATTCTGGCGAGTCTGGCCGACGCGCACGCCGCTGAACTGGCCGCGCATTTTTACAAGGTCATGATGAACGACGCGCGCGCCTCGCGTTCGATGTCCCACGACCAGGTGCGGGTGCGCCTGCAACCGGCCATGCAGCGTTGGGTCAGGGACCTGCTGCGCGCAACGCCCGACAACGTCGAACAGCTGATCGCCAACCAGCGCGTCATCGGCGATGTGCATGCACGCGTGGGCATACCGGTTGACTTGGTCACCCGTGGCACCCGCGTGCTGAAGCAACGCCTGTTCCAGCTGATCGGCGCGGAGGCCGGACACGGCGAAGCCGCACATGCCGCCATTGCCAGCCTCACCGCATCGTTCGACATCGCGCTGGAGGGTATGACACTGGCCTATTCCAACGCACGGGAACGTTCCTCACGCACGGATGCCGCCTACCGGCTGTTCTCGCTGGTGCAGAACGTCAGCACCGAGCGCGAACGCCAGCGTGCATTGCTGCTGGATTGGGAGAACACCCTCCTGTACGCCCTGGCGGCGCAGGGCGACCTGGGCAGCTTCCAGACCCTGGCGCGTTCGGAGTTCGGTCTCTGGTTCAACCACAAAGGCATTCCGAGTTTTGGCGAGAGCTCCGAAACCCGCCAGATCAGCGGTTTGATCCATGACGTCGACCAGTTGCTGCAGCACACCTTGCAGCAGGACAGCGACCCTGCCTCGCGTACCGCGCAGCTACAGGATGTGCGCTCCAAGGTCAGCCAGATCCGCACCTTGCTTGGCATGTTGTTCGAGCGCATCGGCGAACTGGATGCCGGCTGCGATGCCTTGACCAACCTGCTCAACCGCCGCTTCCTGCCCACCGTACTGCGCCGCGAGATCGAGCTGGCGGAAAAGTCCGGCGACAGCTTTGCCGTGCTGCTGCTGGACCTGGACCACTTCAAGGCCATCAACGACGAGCACGGCCACGAAGCTGGCGACCGCGCCCTGCAACACGTCGCCGGCATCCTCAGCCAGTTCACCCGTGGCAGCGACTACGTATTCCGCTACGGCGGCGAAGAATTCGTCGTCGTGCTGGTGGCGGTGGAGGAACGCCAGGCAATGGTGATCGCCGATGGCCTGTGCCGACGCCTGGTCGATACACCGGTCACCCTGGCCGACGGCCAGCTGCTACCCATCAGCGCCAGCATCGGCGTCGCCCTGTATGACGGCCACCCGGACTACGAGCGGGTGATGGCACGTGCCGACGCCGCCATGTACCAGGCCAAGAAGCAGGGCCGCAATCGCGTCGTACTGGGCAGCGATGCCTTGCCCACCGCACCGGGCCGCAACGCCCTGCGCCGCGACTGAGCCGCAGACGGCACCAACCGATAGCACATGCTGCCGGGGGCAGCGAAGGCATAGGCTGCAGGCGGGTGCAACCGGTCACCCGTCTTTGGAAGCCTGCAATGCCCATCCTCCGCGCCCTGCTCACCCTGCTGCTGTGCAGCGTCCTGCCCGTGCTGGATGCCAGCGCCCGCGAGGTTCCGCAGCCGGCCGAGCATGTGCAGGCCGATGGCCCCTATATATTTCGTGATGGCAAGCGACTGCAGGCGCAATGGATCTGTGACGACCGGGTAATTTCGCGGAAGTTGAAGGCAAGACGTGATATCGCCCGTGTCATCGCACCAGAGTGCAGCTATCCGCATCCACTGCGTATCACCCCGCTCGCTGTGCCGGCGAGCGCGGCATTGCCCGCGGTGCCGCGCATCGTCGCCGTCTCCGACATCCATGGCCAGTACGATCTGCTGCGTCGCTTGCTGCGCGCCAATGGCGTGATCGACAGCGACGACAACTGGGCACTGGCAACGGACACGCTGGTCATCGCCGGCGACGTGTTCGACCGCGGCCCGCAGGTCACCGAGACCTTCTGGCTGCTCTACAGCCTGCAGCAACAAGCCACCCAGGCCGGTGGCGCAGTCCACTTCGTACTCGGCAACCACGAAACCATGGTGCTGTACGACGACCTGCGCTACGTCAATCCCAAGTACCTGCGCAGCGCCCAGTTGCTGGGCCGCAGCTATCCGCAGTTGTATGGCGCCGATTCGGTGATCGGCCAATGGCTGCGCGCGCGCCCGGTACTGCTGCGTATCGGCGACACCTTGTTCCTGCATGGCGGCATCTCGCCTGACGCGCTGCAACTGGCACTCGATCCAGCGGCCACCAACGCCGCCTACCAGGCCTCGCTGGGCCGGCCCAAGGCCGAGGTCAAAGCCGATCCAATCACCGCGCCGCTGTACGACGGCAAGACCAGCCCGATCTGGTACCGCGGCTATTTCAACGGCCAGTTGGATACCGCAGGTGTGCAAGGCGTGCTCGACCAGCTCGGGCTCAAGCGCATCGTGGTCGGCCACACCTCGATGCCACATGTGAGCAGCTTCCACGGTGATCGCATCATCGCCATCGACAGCAGCATCAAGGATGGCGAGAACGGCGAACTTCTTTTCATCGAGGACGGAAAGCTCAGCCGTGGGCTGCTGGATGGCAGCCGGGTTCTGTTGGAAATTGGTCAGATGGATGGTCAAGACTGACCGCCTTCCTTGCGCTCAGAAGTTCACCATTTATGACATAAGGTTTCATCCTAAATTCACGTGCTCATAACCTGATCTGAACGATTGTAAATGGGCAGGTTTGACGCAGGGATGAGGGAGGCACTCCGCGCGTCGTCACCTATGCGATAGCTGAAATCACGGTGGGAATTTCCCCAACCGTGAGTGGTGTTTATTTCTCCATGGAACAGGCGATGAAACCACTGACGCTGGCCACGTTGCTGCCACTTGCGCTGCTGCCCTGCGCGGCAAACGCGCAGGACTCCGTAGCCGCGCTGCGCGCGGAAATCGCCCAGGCCCAACAACACCTGCAGTCGCTCAACGCGCGGCTTGATGCACTGGAACAAGAACAGGCAAGTCCTTCTGCAAAACCTCCGCCATCGCTGGCCTCGGTATCGCAGAGCCCGGTGTCCCGGCTCAACCCCGCAATGCCCCGCACCGACCAGACCTCAACTACGCAGACCATTTTGCCTGCGCGCGACTCGGTAGCTGATCCTTCAACGGCCGCCTCGCGCCCGGACAACGCACCCTCGCCAAATGACCCCGAACTGAAGGGTTTTATTGCCATCCCCGGAACCGACACCATGATCCGGCTCGGCGGCTACGCAAAGCTCGATGCGATTGCTGACCGCCGGGCCGCTGGTGATACCGAGCAGTTCATTCCCTCATCAATTCCGGTCGACAGCCCGCATCGCGATGTCTCGCACTTCGGCATGCATGCCAAGCAGACGCGCTTCAGCTTCGAGGCACGGCGCCCAACCACACACGGCAAGCTGCGCTTCTATCTGGAGAACGATTTCTTCGGCAGCAGCGACAGCTACGAATTCCGCCTGCGGCACGCCTATGGCCAGCTGGGCAATACCTATGCCGGTTACGGCTACTCCACCTTCATGGATGCCGACTCGCTGCCGGACACGCTGGACTTTGCCGGGCCAGGCGCGGCCGGTTACCTGCTGGTCGCCGGCATCCATCACAGCTTTGCGCTGGGCAAGGGCAATAGCTTGACGCTGGCTGCAGAAGATCCTGATTCGCAGCTCGCCAACACCGGTGACAGCGACAGCAGTACCGAACACCTGCCCGACATCAGCCTGATCGCGCGCATGGAGCGTGACTGGGGTCATCTGCAGCTCGGCGCGGTGCTGCGCAGCCTTGGCTACGACGGTGATGGTCGCAGCGACCGCACGTTCGGCGGCGGCTTGCAGTTCAGTGGCTCCTACGCTGTAGCCGAACGCGACCTGCTGTTGTTCGGCCTGATCGGCGGCAAGGGCATCAGCCGCTATACCGCGGACCTGACTGGCTCCAACCTGGATGCCGCCATTGACGCCGACGGCCGGCTGAAGGCGCTGCCGCTGCGCGGTGGCTTCTTCGGCTACACCCACTACTGGTCGGATCTGTGGCGCTCCAACCTGATCTATGGACAGCTGCAGATCGACAGCGCTGACGCACTGAGCAGCGATGCGTTCCGTCGCAGCCGCTACGCCGCGTTGAATCTTCTGTGGAGCCCGGCACCGTCCTGGACCATGGGTATGGAACTGCTCTACGGCCAGCAGCAACTACAGAACGGCCGCGATGCTGACACCCTACGCCTGCAGGGCAGCCTGCAATACAACTTCATCAAGTAACAGGCAGCCGACGCCCGCACACGCCCATGTGCAGCTCGCCACCCAACGATTCACGTAATGCCCTTCCCATCGAATTACCCGGTACAGCCGGCGAAAGGAGATTGTCATGGCAGGTCAGAAGAAAATCGGGGTCGTTGGCGCGACCTTCCTGGTGGCAGGCAACATGATGGGCTCAGGTGTCTTCCTGCTGCCCTCCAGCCTGGCCAAGATTGGTACCGCCTCGATCTGGGGCTGGCTGGTCACCACCGCCGGTGCATTGTTGCTGGCCTTCGTATTCGCCAAGCTCGGCAAGTTGGCACCGAAGGCCGGCGGCCCCTACGCCTATGCACGTGACTGGTTCGGCCCATACATGGGCTTCCAGACCAATACGATTTACTGGTTCGCCAACTGGATCGGCAATGTCGCGATTCCAATTGCTGCCGTTGGCTACTTCAGCTATTTCTTCCCGATCCTGTCCGATCCAGTGCCACGCTGCATCGCGGTGCTGCTGCTGGTGTGGGCCTTGAGCTTCGCCAATGTGATCGGCCCGTCCTTCGTCAGCCGCGTACAGACGGTGACCACCAGCTTTGCGCTGGTGCCGATCCTGGGCATCGCCATCTTCGGCTGGTTCTATTTCGACCCGGCCATCTTCAAAGGTGCCTACAACGTTTCCGGCCAATCCAACTTCGGTGCGGTATCCAGCGCCGCAGCGCTGACCTTGTGGGCCTTCATCGGCGTGGAGTCGGCATCGGTCACCGCAGGCGTGGTCGAGAACCCGGAGAAGAACGTGGCCCGTGCCACCCTGGCCGGCGTGTTCCTGGCAGCCATCGCCTACATCGCCAGCTCCTCGGTAATCATGGGCATGGTGCCCAACGCCGACCTGCAGGTCTCCGATGCACCGTTTGCGCTGGCAGCGGCCACCGCCGTCGGTGGCTGGGGCGGCGCGCTGGTCAGCCTGTGTGCCTTCCTTGGTGCTGCTGGCTCGTTGGGTGGCTGGATCCTGTTGACTGCGCAGAGCGCCAAGGCCGCCTCCGATGACGGTTTGTTTCCCAGCGTCTTCAGCAAGATCAACAAGGATGAAGTACCGGTCAAGGGCGTGTTGATCGTTGCCGTGCTGATGACGATTGCCGTGCTGATCACATCGACCTCGGAGACCGCCTCCGCCCAGTTCGACGTGATCACCTCCGCCGCCGTGGTGTTGACCCTGCTGCCCTACATCTACTCCTGCGTAGCCTGTTACTTCGTGGTGGAACGCTCGCATACCATCGCCCACACCGGTGCGTTCTGGGCACTGACCAGCATCACCGTCGTCTACTGCCTGTGGGCCATCTATGGCTCCTCCGGCAGCATCGTTCAGTACGCCTTCCTGTTCGTACTGTTCATCACCGTGTTCTATCCGTTCTTCAGCGATGAGCGCCGCAAGCAGCGCCTGGCCAAATTCACTCCGAATGGTACCGCCGGTACCAACACGAACTGATCCCCCGCTCGGTAGATAGGAACAAGACCATGTACTTCAAATCACTGGACTACCCGATCGTCATCATTGATGCCGACTACGAATCGCCGCGCATCGCCGGCATCCTGATCCGCGCGCTTGCTGAAGAACTGCGCAAAAGCGACCAGCGCGTGCTCTCCGGCCTGAACCTGGATGACGCCCGCGCAGGCGCACGCACCTATGTGGCTGCTTCGGCGGTATTGATCTCCATCGACGGCACCGAGGACGATGACGACCAGTTCCAGCGCCTGCTCGCTTTTCTGCGCGAGCAGAGCCAGCGCCGCGCCGACTTGCCGGTATTCCTTTACGGCGAACGCCGCACCATCGAGAAGATACCGAGCAAGCTGCTCAAGTTCGTCCACGGCTACATTTTCCTGTTCGAGGACACCAAGAGCTTCATCGCCCGCCAGGTGATGCGTGCAGCCGACGACTACATGGCCAAGCTGCTGCCTCCGTTCTTCAAGGCGCTTATCCACCACTCGGCCCAATCCAACTACTCCTGGCATACCCCCGGCCATGCCGGTGGCGTTGCCTTCACCAAATCGCCAGTAGGGCGTGCGCTGCACCAGTTCTACGGTGAAAACACCTTGCGCAGCGATCTGTCGATTTCAGTGCCGGAGCTGGGCTCGCTGCTCGACCACACCGGCCCGATCCGCGACGCCGAAGCCGAGGCCGCGCGCAACTTCGGCGCCGACCATACGTTCTTCGTCACCAATGGCACCTCCACGGCCAACAAGATCGTCTGGCACGGCACGGTCGCACGTGGCGACATCGTGTTCGTCGACCGCAACTGCCACAAGTCGCTGCTGCACTCGCTGATCATGACTGGCGGCATTCCGGTGTACTTCACCCCCAGCCGCAACGCCCACGGCATCATCGGGCCGATCAGCCTGGACCAGTTCTCCGGCGACGCCTTGCAGAAGATGATCCAGGCCAATCCTTTGGCCAGCAAGGCAGCCAAGCCTGGGGTGAAGCCGCGTATTGCGGTGGTCACCAACTCCACGTATGACGGGCTCTGCTACAACGCCGAGAAGATCGCCGACAACCTCGGCACAGCCGTGGACTTCCTGCACTTCGACGAAGCCTGGTACGCCTATGCCGCGTTCCACCCCTTCTACGAGAATCACTACGGCATGGCCAAGGGCAAGCCGCGTGAGCAGGACGCCATCATCTTTACCACCCACTCCACGCACAAGCTGCTGGCGGCGTTCTCGCAGGCGTCGATGATTCATGTGCGCAATGCCGCTACCCGCGAACTGGATGCGGAACGCTTCAACGAATCCTTCATGATGCACACCTCCACCAGTCCGCATTACGGGATCATCGCCTCCTGCGATGTCGCCTCGAAGATGATGGAAGGTGATGCCGGCAGATCGCTGGTGCAGGAGATGCACGATGAAGCCGTCGCCTTCCGCCGCGCGATGCTGCATGTCAGCGAGGACCTGGGCCGCGATGACTGGTGGTTCAAGGTCTGGCAGCCCGACGGCGTGGAACGTACCCTGGCCAAGGGCGATGACAGCAAGCCGATGGTCACCTCGCGACCGGACTGGTACCTGCGCCCGGATGCGCGCTGGCACGGTTTCGACAACCTGGCCGACGACTATGTACTGATCGACCCGGTCAAGGTCACCCTGCTGACACCCGGCATGTCGATGGATGGCGAGATGGGCAAGCTCGGCATCCCGGCGGCGATACTGAGCAAGTTCCTGTGGTCGCGCGGTCTTACCGTGGAAAAGACCAATCTGTACTCGGTGCTGTTCCTGTTCTCGATGGGCATCACCAAGGGCAAGTGGAGCACCTTGGTCACTGAGCTGCTGGCCTTCAAGGACCTGTACGACGCCAACGCACCGCTGAGCCGGTCGCTGCCCAGCCTGCTGGTAGACAATGCCGAGGCTTACGCGGGCTGGGGGCTGCGTGATCTTTGCACCGCGCTGCACGAGTTCAACCGTGAATTCCGCGTGGCCGAAGTGATGCGCGAGATGTATGTGGAGCTGCCGGAGCCAGTCATCACTCCCGCCGAAGCCTACAACCATCTGGTGCGTGGCGAGATCGAGCGGGTGGACATCGACCAGCTCAGCGGCCGCGTTGCCGGCACCATGCTGGTGCCCTACCCGCCCGGCATCCCGACCATCATGCCGGGCGAGCGTTTTGGCGCCAGCGACGATCCCATCATCCAGTCGCTGCGCATCGCCCGCGAACAGAACGCGCGCTTCCCGGGCTTTGAATCGGATGTGCATGGCTTGATCATCGATAACAGCGGCGAGAAGCCGAGTTATCGGGTGGAGGTTTTGAAGATTTGAGCTAGAGAGAGACTGTGCAAGGGCTGTCCCTTCTCCCGCTTGCGGGGTTAAAAACAGGCGTTTACGAGCCAAAGGCTCGTGCCTGTTCGTACGCCCCGCGTGCTACGCGGGGCTGGGGCGCGGAGCGAGGTGGCCCGCAGGGACGGATGAGGGGAGGCTTTGGGCTTGGCTTTGGCTCTGCTCAGATCAAAATCTGCTCCACGTGCTTTCAAAGCGCCCTCACCCCAACCCCTCTCCCGTAAACGGGAGAGGGGCTTTTAAAGCCTAGCTCCCTTGCATCGCTACCGGGCCGCCGAACAACCAAATGACCAGCACTCGCCAGGAACAACGCGTCTTGCAGCTCTCCATCGCGGCGACCGTATTGGTCGCTGCGATCGGCTTCTTCGGCGGCATGCTCGCGCGCTCGCAAGCGATCCTGTTCGATGGCATCTACAGCCTGGTGGATGTCGCACTCACCCTGGTGGCGCTGTCAGTACTGCGATTGATGGCCCGTGAACAGAGCCCGCGCTTCCAATACGGCTTCTGGCATCTGGAGCCCATGGTCGAAGCCCTTGGCGGCGCCATTCTCAGCTTGGCCTGCATCTACGCACTGGCCAATGCAGTGATCGGCTTCAGCGACGGCGGCCACGAGACACGACTTGGCCCTGGCCTGCTCTGGGCTGGCTTGCTGGCAGTGGTGGACTTGGCGATGGCGGTGTGGATCGGCCGCCACGCGCGTCGGCTGCAATCCGGCCTGCTACGCCTGGACGCACGCGCTTGGCTGCTGACCGGGTTGATGAGCCTTGCTGTCGTTCTGTCCTTCGTCATCGCACTGGCACTGCGCGGTGGGGCCCATGAACACTGGATTCCTTACCTCGACCCTTTGGTGCTCGCCTGTATCGCCTTGGCGACACTACCGGTGCCGCTGCTTGGAGCATGGAAAGCTGCGCGCGAAGTTCTGCAGGTAGCACCGAGCGAACTCGATCAACTCGTGCAGCAGGTAATGCAGCAATTCGTCGACAAGCACCAGTTCGAAGGTTTTACCAGCCATGTCGCCAAAATTGGCCGCATGCAGTTTGTCGAGATCCATATCCTGACCAGACCTGACACCCAGCTCGGCAGCATCGGCGATGTCGACCGTCTGCGCGATGAAATCGCATCGCAGTTGGACGCACGTTCTGGACGCTTCTGGCTGACCATCGACTTCACTTCCGACCCGGCCTGGACATGAGCACGCCAACACCGAAGAAGATGGGCCTGACCATGGCGACCATGCTGGTTGCCGGCAACATGATCGGCACCGGCGTGTTCTTGTTGCCGGCCAACCTGGCCACGGTTGGCAGCATCTCCTCGATTGGCTGGTTGATCGCAACTGCAGGTGCCATCGCCTTGGGATTGGTGTTTGCGCGCCTGTCGCAACTCGACCCGCAACCCGGTGGCCCCTATGCCTATGCACGCGATGCGTTCGGCAACTACATCGGCTTCGTCAGCAATTATGCCTATTGGTTCGGCAACTGGATCGGCAATGTCGCCATCGCCTTGGTCGTCACCGGCTACCTGAGCCACCTCTGGCCATGGCTGCAGGATGTCTATCCGCGACTGGGCTTCACCCTGGCGGTGATCTGGCTGCTGAGCCTGGCCAATGCACGCGGTGCGCGCTGGATCGGCGCGTTGGAGACCGGCACCCTGCTGCTGGCGTTGATCCCGATTTTGGGCATCGCCGTCTTCGGCTGGTGGTGGTTCGACCCGGAATTATTCACTGCCGGCTGGAACGTCAGCGGCATGGAGGACAGCGCGGCAATCTCGCGCAGCGCCTCCATCGCGCTCTGGGCGTTCATGGGCGTGGAAAGCGCCGCGGTATCGGCCGATGTGATCGACAATCCCAAACGCAACATCCCGCTCGCAACCCTGCTCGGGCTGGCGTTGGCAGCGGTCATCTACATCAGCTGTTCGCTGGTGATCATGGGCATGGTGCCGATGACGCAACTGCGCGATTCCTCGGCACCATTCGCCGATGTCGCACAGCTGATGATCGGGCCGTGGGGTGTGCTGGTGATCGCACTGTGCGCGATCCTCAAATCAGCCGGCGCGCTGGGCGGTTGGATGTTGCTGGTAGGCCAGTCCGCCAAGGCAGCGGCCGACGACGGGCTGTTCCCGCGGGTGTTCTGCAAGCTCAACAAGCACGGCATGCCAGGCACCGGCCTGATGATCGTGGCGGTGCTGATGAGCGCCCTGCTTCTGGTCACATCCTCGCCCACCCTCGCACGCCAGTTCGACCAGCTCACCAACATCGCGGTACTGCTGACCATCATTCCCTACCTGTTCTCAGCTGGCGCATTGATCTGCACCACGTTGGAGCGCGGCGAGCAGGGCTGGATGCGTGCCGCCTGCCTGTTCACCGCTGCAGCAGCAATCACTTACTGCCTATACGCTCTGCTCGGCGCAGACGCGGAATTGCTCGCCTACGCTACGGTGGCGATCCTTTTCAGCGCGGCCCTGTATCCGTTCTTCCGCCAGCGCATGCTGGAGACAGCAAAGGCCAGCAGAGCCAAGCAGGGATAGCCTGCGCCGCCTGCGCTTGAGGCGGCTCCGAAGAACCCTCTACTGATGTCGCAACCAAGCCATGAGTACACGTCGAAAATAAGGCGGCGCTTCACCCTGGGCAGCAATCGATGCTGCAGGCCTATTCCGTTTCCAGCGATGCCACCGTGTGCGGCGGCGATTCCTCAACTGTTCCGCCAATTGCCGATAAAACCGCCTCTTTTCCATTGAAACCATCGCTCATCGCCTCCTTCAATGGCGCAAATCAATGGCGCAAATCAATGGCGCCGGCGCAGCAAACGTCAGGACTACCGCGTGTGCGAGTAGCGCAATGCAGCCACTCCACCATAGCCACTCTCGATAAGAATCAAGCAACCATCCCCCATCAGAACGACTGTAACCTGCGATTGAAATGTTCCAATTCGCGCAATTCGCGCAACTATCGTTGACAAAGACGCCGACTTTTAAACATCTTCGCTCCCGCAGATCGCGATAGCCATCGATCAACGTGCGTGGAGCGGACCCAGTAATGGAGCGTAACGCGGCATCGCAATGCCGAATGAAAACTCCGACGCCTCCGGCAGTGTTGGAGTTGACGGAACCACCGTCCCGAACAGGAAACTTCCCATACCAACGATTCGCATGAGCTCACCGCGGTTGACCGCGATCACCCGTTGATCGCGATTCCTGCCGCAACGTCGACCACCCAGAAAATCCCCACCAATGGGCACCGACGCGCTGCTCTTCCATTCGCTGCAGCCAGCCCCGTACACGCTGTGCCTTTTTGCGACATCTGTGAAAGCAGCCACGGTACCAATCACGTGAAGTAACTCTTCATCGAACCCCCGCTTGGCAGCGCCCTCGGCACTACCAGCATCGCTGCCACCTGAGCGCTGGCCCAGGCCCAGATCCGCGTAGCCCGTTTACCAAAACCTTGCCATGAACCCGTCCTGCACTCCCCGCGCAGGACAGCATGCGGGTGGGCAACGCCATGGGCAACACAACGGTTCGTGGAAGCGCGCACTGCCGTACGTCGCGTATCCAGCAACAACGTTCAAGCGCTGTACCGCAGTACATAGCTCGCCGTAAACAACGCCGGTCCCGCCGCTCCCCCCAGCACCATCATCGGAGAGAAACGCATGAAGAAATCGCCCGCACACACATATCTGCACACACGAACCATGATCCGTTGCAGTCGCCTGTCATTGGCTTTGCTTTCAGCATTGGCCGCTGCACAACCTGCGTTTGCACAGGACCCGGCAAGCAAGGCAGAGCCAACGACCAAGGACCTCGATGCGGTCATGGTCAGGTCCACACATCAGGTAAAGCCGTTACAGCGCACACCGATCTCCATCAGCGTGGTCACCGCCGAGCAGCTTGACCGCACCAACATGAGCAGCCTCTCCGACCTGCAGTACCTCGCACCAGGCGTTTCCTTTTCTGCTACGGCAGGCACCGCCAATGGGGGCGGCTTCCAGGTTCGTGGCATAGGCACGCAAGCCTTTAGTGTTGCCTCGGAGCAGACAGTTGGCACCGTCGTTGATGACGTCGTCATCAGCATACCCCGCGACCCTGGCGTGGCCGGATTCAACGATATTGAACATATCGAAGTACTACGCGGCCCTCAGGGAACGCTGTTCGGAAAGAACGCATCTGCCGGCGTTGTCAACATCAGCACGCGCAACCCTGAGATTGGAGGCAATAGCTCGTCCCTGTCACTGTCATTGGGCGAACGCAACGAGCATGTAGCGCGCTTCTCCAGCAACCTCGGCGTCGGCGACCGGTCGGCCTTACGCCTGTCGGCCTACTACAACGAGCAGGACGGCGCGGTTACAAACCCGCTCCGCGACTGGAACATAGGTGACCGCACCGGCAGGGGCGTGCGCGGCAAATGGCTGTGGTCACCAACCGAGAACCTCGATCTGCTGCTGACCGCAGAGGGCCAAACGCTGTTCAACCGCACGGTCGCCATACCGTACTCACTGGGCAACGATACGGGCTTCAATGAAGTGCTTGCAGGTTTTGGCAACGTAGGTGGCAACAACTTCCACAGCTATGCCGATGCTGACGCTGGGGCATTTCAGGGAGTCAGCGGCTTTTCCGGAAAAGCCGACCTCAAACTCGCCAATGGTGCCCAGCTGACCTCGATCACGGCCTATCGCGGTGCACGCATCCATCAGATGCAGGACATGGACCAGACCCCGGCCGATTTCCTGAACTACAACCTGACAACCATCCGCTCCCATCAGATCAGCCAGGAGTTCCGCCTTGCCGGCAATGTGCTCGATGATCGGCTCAGCTATGTACTGGGCGCCTACTATGTAAACGTGGCCAGCACCTACGAGTACTTTGCCTACGGCGCCTTCAACTTCGAGATCCCTCCGCCGGACTACTATCTCTCTCTGAATGGCCCGAAACAACATGTCGACGCGGATACCAAGAGCCACGCCTTCTATGCCAATGCAAGCTACCAGCTGAACGATCGATGGTCTGCCAGCGCGGGCATACGCTACACCCATGACAAGGTGATCGCAGGCATGACACCTATCGAAGTTCCATTCGTCGATGGCAAGCCGGTCAGCCCCATGAATACCGTCGTAAGCTCCCAAGCCCAGATCAGCAGGGACAATGTCTCCGGAAAGGTCGCAGTGCAGTTCCAGCAAACACCAACACTGATGTGGTACGCCAACGCAGGAACGGGCTACAAGGGCCCGACGGTAGATCCCACCAATACCGGCTCTGCGCGCATCCAACCGGAAAAATCCACGGCGTACGAGCTCGGCGTGAAGTCGCAGTTCTTCGATCGCAGCCTGACCATGAACGCCAGCCTGTACCGGTCCGATTTCAAAGGCTTCCAGGCACAGGTGTATGTGCCGAAAACCAATGGTTTCGCGATGGCCAATGCCGGCAAGATGCGCACCCAGGGTATGGAGTTGGAGATCAACTGGCGGCCCACCGCTGATTTCACGGTCGTCGCCAATGGCGCCATCACGGATGCAAAATTCCTCGACTACTTCAGTCTGTGCAGTACGGACAACGACGCAAAGTGCCAACTGGTGGACGGGGTTCTGCAGGGCAATATGTCCGGCTTCAACCCGACGTTCGTCTCCAAGTACAGCTACTCACTCAATGGCATCTACTACCGTTCCCTAGGCAATGGCCTGGCCGTGAATACAAGCGCTGGCTGGAGCTACAAGAGTTCCTTCTACAACTCCGTTGCCCAATCGAGCACAAAGAGCGACGGCTACGGTCTGGCCAATCTTTCCGCCGGCATCGGCGCTGAAGATGGGCGCTGGAACATATCCGTGTACGCGCGAAATCTGCTGGATGAGCACTACCGCAGTTTTGTTGCGTACTCCTTCGTCAACAATGGTGGATTGATGCAATATCTGTCACCCGACAGCTTCCGCAGCGTAGGTGTGACGCTGAATCTGAATTTCTAACCTGGCACTCGTAAGCTTCGGGATCGCAACACAGGCGCCACTCCTCTCATTGACGGCGGCTTCTCAATGCGCCTTGGTTGCACCCGGACGCAACTGCCTATCGACGTTTTTGCTTTGACTGAGGCTGCAGGCTGACCTCGCGTCGACACCGACGCCATGGCTTGCAACATGTGCGGACGTGCACGCAAATGCCAACCCGCGTGCCCGCGTCGCACTGGATGGTCACCGGATCGCCATGCCGAACCAGCCGTTCAGCCAACGTGGGCATCGACGCCAACTGCAGGTTCGTCCAATCACGGCACAGCGCCTACAATGGTCCTCTTTGCGGCAGCCCCCTGCCCAACCGACCAAGTGGACCCCGCGTGACCGAGAAGAAGCCCGAACACACCCCGTTGATGAAGCAGTTCTTCGCAGCCAAGTCCGAGTATCCGGACCTGCTGCTGTTCTTCCGGATGGGCGATTTCTACGAGCTGTTCTATGACGACGCGCGCAAGGCCGCACGCCTGCTCGACATCACCCTGACCCAGCGCGGCAGCTCCGGCGGCGCGCCGATCCCCATGGCTGGTGTCCCAGTGCATGCCTTTGAGGGCTATCTGGCACGGTTGGTTGCGGTCGGCGAGTCGGTGGCTATCTGCGAGCAGATCGGCGACCCGGCGCTGGCCAAGGGCCTGGTCGAGCGCAAGGTGGTGCGGGTGGTTACCCCCGGCACCGTCACTGACGAGGCCCTGCTGGACGAGCGCCGCGACACGCTGCTGATGGCGCTGTCGCGCAGCAAAGCCGGCTATGGCCTGGCCTGGGCCGATCTGGCCGGCGGCCGTTTCCTGGTCAACGAAGTCGATACCGACGATGCGCTGGAAGCCGAGCTGGCCCGGTTGGAGCCGGCCGAGCTGCTGGTACCGGACGAAGAGAACTGGCCGGAGTTCCTGCGCCATCGCAATGGCGTGCGTCGCCGTGCGCCGTGGCTGTTCGACGCCGACAGCGGCCGTCGCCACCTGCTGAACTTCTTCAAGCTGCATGACCTCAGCGGCTTCGGCATCGACGACAAGGCACGCGCCACCGGCGCTGCTGGTGCCCTGCTCGGCTATGTCGAGGAAACCCAGAAACAGCGTCTGCCGCACCTGACCTCCATCTCAATGGAGAACGCTGGCGAAGCGATTGCGATGAATGCCGCCACCCGCCGGCATCTGGAACTGGACACGCGCGTCGACGGCGACACCCGCAACACCTTGCTCGGTGTCCTCGACAGCACCGTCTCGCCGATGGGCGGGCGCCTGCTGCGACGCTGGCTGCACCGCCCGCTGCGCCTGCGCAATGTGCTGCAGCAGCGCCACCACGCGGTTGCCACGCTGATTGATCGCGGCACCGACGCCGACCTGCGCGACAGCTTCCGCGCGCTTGGCGACATCGAACGCATCCTCACCCGCATGGCGTTGCGTTCGGCGCGCCCGCGTGACTTCTCCACCCTGCGTGATGGCCTGGGCCTGCTGCCGGCGATCACCGCACAGCTTGATACGCTGGATTCTCCGCGCCTGCAGCAGTTGCGTGCAGAACTGGGCTCGCACGATGAAAGCGCACACCTGCTGGCCAGCGCCGTCGCCGAGCAGCCGCCGTTGAAGCTGTCCGACGGCGGTGTGATCGCCGAAGGCTACGACGCCGAGCTCGACGAACTGCGCCGCCTGTCCACCCACGCCGACCAGTTCCTGATCGACCTGGAGGCACGCGAGCGCCAGGCCAGCGGCATTGCTACCTTGAAGGTCGGCTACAACCGCGTGCATGGTTATTACATCGAGATCAGCAAAGGCCAGTCCGACAAGGCGCCGGTGCATTACACCCGCCGCCAGACCCTGACCAATGCCGAACGCTACATCACCGAGGAGTTGAAGAACTTCGAGGACAAGGTGCTTTCGGCACGTGAGCGCTCGCTCAGTCGCGAAAAACTGCTGTACGAAGGCCTGCTCGATATCGTCGGCCAGCACCTGGAACCGCTGAAGCGCTGCGCTGGTGCCCTGAGCGAACTGGACGTCTTGGCCGCATTCGCAGAACGCGCACAGGCGCTGGACTGGGCGCAGCCGGAGCTGCAGGAAGACGCCTGCCTGCGCATCGAGCGTGGCCGTCATCCAGTGGTGGAAGCCGTCCGCGATACGCCATTCGAGCCCAACGATCTGGACCTGCACCCGGACCGCCGTATGCTGGTCATCACCGGCCCGAACATGGGCGGTAAGTCGACGTACATGCGGCAGAACGCGCTGATCGTGCTGCTGGCCCATATCGGCAGCTTCGTGCCCGCCAGCCGCGCGGTGATCGGCCCGATCGACCGCATCCTGACCCGCATCGGCGCCGGCGACGATCTGGCCAAGGGCCAATCCACCTTCATGGTGGAAATGGCCGAGACCAGCTACATCCTGCACCACGCCACCGAACATTCGGTGGTATTGATGGATGAAATCGGCCGCGGCACTTCGACCTACGACGGTCTTGCGCTGGCCGATGCGGTCGCGCGCCACCTGGCCTACCAGAATCGTTGCTACACGCTGTTTGCGACGCACTACTTCGAGCTGACCGCCTTGGCCGATGAGAGCCATGAGGGCGGCGCCAGCGGCATCGCCAACGTGCATCTGGATGCCGTGGAACACGGCGACACGTTGGTGTTCATGCATGCGGTAAAGGACGGCCCGGCCAACCGCAGCTTTGGTCTGCAGGTGGCGGCATTGGCTGGCCTGCCCAAGTCCACCGTCGCCCAGGCACGTCGTCGCCTGGCCGAGCTCGAACAGCGTGGTGGCGAAACCCAGAGTGCGGCAATGGCACCGCAGGCACTGGATGCGCCGCAGCAGTTTGGTTTGTTTGCTGCGCCGAGTTCGGCCGCCTTGGATGCGTTGCAGGCGATTGATCCGGATGAGCTGACGCCCAAGCAGGCGTTGGAAGCCTTGTACCGGGTCAAGTCGTTGATCTAGTCGGATCGCAGCCTACCGCATAAAGCCCCTCTCCCACCGGGAGAGGGGTTGGGGAGAGGGTTGGCGAGCAACGCACCAAGGTTCCTCCTGTAGTGCCGAGCATGGCTCGGCAGGCTTACGCCGCTCCTACAAGCGGGAGCAAGGCGTCATCCAACTCGCCCGCACGCACCGACGCCGGCCGCTGCAGATGGACTGCGTAGTAATCCGTGAATACCCGCTTGGCCTCAAGCTGGCCCATGCTGATGAAGTAGCTCAGGAATGAGGCCATATACAGATCGGCAACGGTGAAGCCATCACCCACCAGATAACGCTTGCCGGCTACCGCCGTTTCCAGTGTGCGAATCAAATCCTCAGCGCTGCCGTAGCCGGCCTCCATCGGAGGTGCCAACTTGCCATGACGAAGGTCGGTGACGAAGGCTTCCAACGGCCCGGCTGCGAACAGCACCCAGCGGTAGCACTCGCCGCGCTCGGCACTGCCAACTGGCGGCAACAACGCCTTGGCCGGTGCCAGATCGGCCAGATGCAGACAGATCGCGGCGTTCTCGGTGATTGCCGTTGTCCCCTGCACCAAGGCCGGCACCTTGCCCATCGGATTGATCGCCAGATACTGCGCCGACTTCATGCTGGTGCCGTACTCCAGCATCACCGCGTCGTAGCGCAGACCGGTTTCTTCCAGCATCCAGCGGGTAATGCGGCCGCGCGAATGTGGATGGCTGTAGAAGGTAAGCGTATCGGTCATGTCAGGCACCTGCGTTGTAAGGAGCCGACAGTGTGCGCAGGGGCTGCTGACAGCAGCTGTCAGCAGTGATCCATCAAACGCCCGTCATGCATTGCGCACGCCAACGCTTCAACAGCTGATGGCGCTGCGCCGGGTAACGCTGCGCCGTGTCTTCCAGTGCCAGCAAACGGTCGGCCCGAAAGTGGCGAAAATCACCACGCATTTCGCACCACGCCGCCAGCATGCGGATGTCGGCCATGAACGCCATCGCGAACGGCCAGATCCTGCGCTCACTGACCCTGCCCTCAACGTCGCGGTATTGGATGCGCACCGCATTTCCGTCACGGATGGCGCGACGCAAGGCCGGCAACCATGGCTCCGGTGGCACCGCATGCCAGTGCGGCGCGAACAGGCCGCTGGTTTCCACCTGCAGGCGCAGCGTTTCCGGCAGCACGCCAACGACACGCTGCAAGGCGGTGTCGGCGGCGGCCGCCAGTTCCGGGTCGCCATGCGAGGCCACCCAACGCGCGCCCAACAGCACCGCTTCGAGTTCTTCGGCAGAGAACATCATCGGTGGCAGCAGGAAACCGGGCCGCAACTGGTAGCCGATGCCGGGATCACCGGCGATATCGGCGCCCTGCCCGCGCAGGGCATCGATGTCCCGGTAGACGGTGCGCAGGCTGACCTCCAAGCGCTGCGCCAGTTCGGCACCCCGCACCGGCGAGCGGCGCCGCCGCAATTCATCCAGCAGGTGCAGCAATCGGGCAGCGCGTTGGCTCATGAGTCGGTCCGGAACAGGCAGCTGACCAGCATAGCGGCTGGCAGCTGCAGGAATGCCCGCTTGGCATCAACAGAGCGCATTTATCCCGGCAAGCCGAGCAATAGGCAAGTCCTATCAGAGCGAGCAGTTCATTTGATTATTCATTTAACACCCCGGTAGTTACAGTCGCTGCAAGAACTACCCCAACGCCAGCAGGAGCCAGCCATGAGCAATGACACCAAGCCGACCTGTCCGTACCACAGCGCCCCCTCCCCCGAGCAGGCCGCGCAGTCGCAGCGTGACACCAGCACCACCCCCAAGCAGCAGCACGGCGACGCACCGGTGACGCCGCTGACCACCGCCTTCGGCGCGCCGGTGGTGGACAACCAGAACAGCAAGACCGCCGGCCCACGTGGCCCGCTGCTGATGGAGGATGTGTGGCTGCTGGAGAAGCTGGCCAACCTCAATCGCGAAATCATTCCCGAGCGTCGCATGCACGCCAAGGGTTCGGGCGCATTCGGCACCTTCACCGTCACCCATGACATCAGCAAGTACACCCGCGCCAAGATATTCTCGGCGGTGGGCAAGCAGACCGAAATGTTCGCCCGCTTCACCACGGTGGCCGGTGAGCGCGGCGCCGCCGATGCCGAGCGCGACATCCGCGGTTTTGCATTGAAGTTCTACACCGAGGAAGGCAACTGGGACCTGGTCGGCAACAACACGCCGGTGTTCTTCCTGCGCGACCCGCGCAAGTTCGGCGACCTCAACAAGGCGGTCAAGCGCGACCCGCATACCAATCTGCGCAGTGCGCGCAACAACTGGGATTTCTGGACACTGTTACCGGAAGCGCTGATGCAGGTAACCGTGGTGATGAGCGACCGCGGCATTCCGCGCAGCTTCCGCCATATGAACGGTTTCGGCTCGCACACCTATAGCTTCACCAATGAAGGCGGCGAGCGCTTCTGGGTGAAGTTCCACTTCGTCACCCAGCAAGGCGTGCAGGCGCTGACCGATGCGCAGGCCGAAGTACTGGTCGGCAAGGACCGCGAAAGCCATGGCCGCGACCTGTTCCAGGCCATCGAGCGCAACGAGTTCCCGAAGTGGAAGTTGTTTGTGCAGGTCATGCCGGAGCTGGAAGCGGAGACGTATCGCATCCATCCGTTCGACCTGACCAAGGTCTGGCCGAAGAGCGATTACCCGCTAATCGAAGTCGGCGAGTTCGAACTCAACCGCAATCCCGTCAACTGGTACCAGGATGTGGAGCAGTCGGCGTTCGCACCGAGCAACCTGGTGCCGGGCATTGGCCCTTCGCCGGACAAGATGTTGCAGGCGCGCCTGTTCGCTTACACCGATGCGCAGCGTTACCGGCTGGGCGTGAACCACCACCAGATCCCGGTCAATGCCGCCCGCTGCCCGGTGTTCAGCAACCATCGCGATGGTGCCATGCGCGTGGACGGCAACTACGGCGGACTGCCGCATTACGAGCCCAACAGCTATGGCCAGTGGCAGGAGCAGCCGCAGTACCGCGAGCCGGCACTGAAGATCCGTGGCGATGCCGACTTCTGGAACTTCCGCGAAGACGACAGCGACTACTTCAGCCAACCCGGCGCCTTGTTCCGCAGCTACAACCCCGAGCAGCGCCAGCGTCTGTTCGAGAACACCGCACGTGCCTTGGGTGATGCGCCGGACTTCATCAAGCAGCGCCACATCGACAACTGCAACAAGGCTGATCCGGCCTACGGTGCCGGCATCGCTGCGGCCCTGCAGGCACTGGCCGCGGCAACCGCCCCGGCCGACCCGTTCGCACCGCCGCCGCACCCGGGCAGCGAATTCCCCACCGCCACCCCGGGCGCCGAGGACATCGAGCTGTAAACCCGGTTCGTTGATCCACGCTTGATCCAGCACCGCCCGCCTTGCGCGGGCGGTGCTGTTTCCGCCCACAAACCAACACGTCATCGGCCCCTTCACTTACGCCCCCTTGCGGGGGTTACCATGCCGCTCGGCAACCCACCCATTCAAGGAACCCCGATGAGCCTGACCGACGACCTTCTCTCCCAACTGCAGGGCGCACCGCTGCAACAGGTTTCGCAGCAGTTGGGCATCGACAGCCAGCAGGCCTCGACCGCGATCAGCGCCGCGCTGCCGCTGCTGATGGGCGCATTGGGCAACAACGCAGCCAAGCCGCAGGGCGCTGAAGCGCTGTTCGGCGCGCTGCAGAACAACCACAGCGGCCTGGACATCGGCAGCGTGCTGGGCGCGGTGATGGGCGGCGGCAACAGCCCGGCCGCCAATGGCGCCGGCATTCTCGGCCACATCTTCGGCGGCAGCCAGGACCGCGCTGAAACCGGCCTGGCCCAGGCTACCGGCCTGAGCCCGAGCACCTCCAGCCAGCTGTTGAAGATCCTCGCCCCTATCGTGATGGCCTACATCGCCCAGCGCATGAGCAGTGGCGCCGCGCCAGCCGATCCGAACGGCCTGGCACAGGTCCTGGGCCAGGAAAAGCAGCAGGTAGCCCAGGCCGGCGGCATCGGCGGCGGCCTGCTGGGCAGCGTGATGGACCAGGACGGCGACGGCCAGTTCGGCGTCAGCGACCTGATCAAGCTGGGCAGCGGCTTGCTGGGTAGCGGCAAGCGCTGAGCCGGTAGAGGCTGATTGAAAACGCCACCGCAAGGTGGCGTTTTTGTTTCTGTAGTGGCGGGCCCATCGCGGCGGAGGCGTTTCCCGGAGGGCCCCCTGGGGCGGCAGGCTGGGCCCACCCCGTGTATGGGTTTGCGCGCGGGCCGGGCACCGGG